>JBOHEE010000311.1:0-3380 GCA_050700895.1 Nitriliruptorales bacterium
GGTCGCCCGCAGCTTCGTCGGGTTGTGCGCGTAGTCGTCGATGACCTCGACGCCGCGCGCGCTGCCGAGCGGCTGGAACCGTCGCAGCGGCCCGCGGAAGGTCTTGAGCCCCTCGGCGGCCGCGGGGAGGTCGAGGCCGAGGAGGTGGCACGCTCCGAGGGCGGCGGCCGCGTTGAGGACGTTGTGCCGGCCCGGCATCCCGGTGCTGAACTCGGCGAGCTCGGCCCCGTCGGCGCTCAGACGGGCCGCCGTGCCCGGACGGACGCCGGCGCCGCCGTCCTGGATGACGACGCGGAGGTCGGCCCGGGCGTCCTCGCCGTATGTCACGACGTCGGGGACGCGGTCGGTGAGGCGCGCGCTGCCCTCGTCGTCGATGCAGACGAGTGCGGGTGCGCCCTCGGTCCGCCGCCCGAGGAAGTCGGCGAACGTCGCGATCGCGTCGTCGATGCCGGAGAAGGCGTCGGTGTGGTCGAGGCCCACGTTCGTGACGATCGCGAGGTCCGGCCGGTAGGAGAGGAAGGACCGGTCGGACTCGTCCGCCTCGGCGACGAAGAGGTCGCCGCCGCCGGCATGCGCGTTCGACCCAGCCTCGTTCAGCGCCCCGCCGATCGCGAAGCTCGGGTCCGCGCCGGCCGCCTGGAGCGCCACCACGAGCATCGACGTCGTCGTCGTCTTCCCGTGGGTGCCCGCCACGAGGACGGCGCGCGCCCCCTCCATGAGGGCCGCGAGCATCTCGCTGCGGTGGAGGAGGGTGATCCCGGCCTCCCGCGCCGCGGTGAGCTCCGGGTTGTCGTCGGGGATCGCCGACGACCGGACCACGACGTCTGCTCCCTCGACGGCGGCGCCCTCGTGTCCGACGCGGATCTCGGCCCCGAGGGCGCGGAGGCGCTCGAGCGTCCGGCTCTCCTGGCGGTCAGACCCGCTGACGCCGTGGCCGCGCTGGATCAGCATCCGCGCGATCCCGCTCATCCCCGCGCCGCCGACACCGACGAGATGGACGCGCCGCGGGCGCGACAGGTCGACCCCACTCATGTCCCGCGGACCCCCCCGGAACCCTCGACGAGCCCGAGCAGGACCCGGGTGACGTTGTCGGCCGCGTTCGGCCGCCCGAAGACGCGGGCCGCGGACGCCATCGCCTCACGCGCCTCGCCGTCCTCGAGCAACGGCTCCACCGCGGCCACGAGGCGGTCGCTGTCGAGCGCGTCGTCGGCGATCATCCGGGCTGCGCCCGCCGCCTCCAGCGCGACCGCGTTGTGGCGCTGGTGGTCGCCGGTCGCGTGCGGGTAGGGGACGAGGACCGACGGCTTGCCGAGGACGGTGAGCTCGGCGATCGTCGTCGCCCCCGCTCTCGACAGGACGACGTCGGCCACGTCGTACGCCGCCCCCATGTCGTCGATGAAGTCGATGCACCGCACGAGCGGCCCCTCGGACGTGTTGCGGGCCCGTTCCCAGGCCGCCGCGGACTCACGGTAGTGGTTGCGGCCGGCCGCGTGGAGGATCTGCAGCTCCGCGTGGTTGCGCCAGCGCGCGTGGCTCGCGATCAACGCGCGGTTGAGCGTCTGCGCCCCCTGGCTGCCGCCGAGGACGAGCAGGGTCCGGCGCCCCGGACGCAGCTTGAAGTGCGCGAGCGAGGCCGCGTGCCTCTCCTCCGTCCCGGCGCCGCGGATCGCCTCGCGGACGGGATTCCCCGTGACCGCGACGCGCTCCGGGTGCGCGAACCGGTCGGCGGAGCCGGGGAAGCTCACCGCGATCCGGTCGGCCCATCGCGCCGCGAACCGGTTCGCGAGGCCGGGGACCGAGTTCTGCTCATGCACGACCAGGGGCAGGCCGAGCCGGTGCGCCGCCCTGGCGACCGGGAAGCTCACGAAGCCGCCGAAGGTCGCGACCGCCACCGCCTCCGTCTCCACGGCGAGGTCCATGCACCGCCGCACGGCACGACGGAGCGCGAACGGCAGGCGGAGGATCCGGAGCGAAGGTCGGCGGGGTACGGGGACCGCCTCGATGTGGTGCAGCGTGAACCCTGCCTCGGGGACGAGCCGGCCCTCGAGTCGGTCCTCGGTGCCGATGAAGACCGGCTCGTAGCGTGGGTCGGCGGCAACGATCGCGTGCGCGACCGCGACCGCGGGGAAGACGTGGCCGCCGGTTCCGCCGCCGGAGACGAGGATCGTGCGCCGCTCAGCCGCCACGGCCGCGCCCTCCCCCAGCGGCGGCCGGACTCGATGCGCGCGCGACCGCCACGAGGATCCCGAGGGCCAGGAGCGTCGACACGAGCGACGAGCCGCCGACCGAGACGAGCGGCAGGGTGACCCCGGTGATCGGCAGGAGCCCGGTGACCGCGCCGATGTTCACGAAGGCCTGCCCGACGATCCAGCCGCTCACGGCGAAGGCGACGGTGCGACCGAACGCGTCCGGGGCGGCCCGGGCCACACGGAGCCCGAGCACCAGCAGGGCGGCGAACAGCGCCACGACCACGAGCGCCCCGACGAGGCCGAGCTCCTCGCCGATGATCGCGAAGATGAAGTCGGTCTCCGGGTTCGGGATGAAGTTCCACTTGCCGCGGCTCGAGCCCAGTCCCAACCCGAAGAGGCCGCCGTCGGCGAGCGCGTAGAGGGACTGGAGGAGCTGCCAGCCCGCCCCCTGGGGGTCCGCGGTCGGATGCAGCCAGCCGGAGATCCGTGCGAACCGGTACGGCTCGAGGAGCGCCGCCACACCCCCGAAGACGACCACGGCACCGCCGACCGCCGCCATGAGCCGCAACGGGATGCCCTCGGCCCACAGGACGAGGCCGACGATGAAGGCGAGCAGCAGCGTGGTCCCGAGGTCCGGCTCGAGCATGACGAGGACGGCCTCGATCACGAGCAGCGGGAGCGCCGGCACGAGCAGGTGCGACGTCTGGCCCTCGAGGTCGAGGCCGTGGCTGCGCTTGCGCGCGTAGACGTCCGCGAGCCAGAGAAGCGTCGCGAGCTTCGCGAGCTCCGACGGCTGGAGGACGAACGGGCCGAGCGCGATCCAGCGGGTGGAGCCGAACTCGGTCAGGCCCACCCCGGGGACGACCACGAGCACGAGGCCGACGAGGCTCGCGAGCAGGAGGGGCCACGACGCTGCGCGCCACATGCGATGGTCCAGGGCGGCGGCGATGAAGAAGATCGGCACCCCGACCGCCGCCCACAGGACCTGGCGACGGAAGACCCCGAAGGCGTCGCCCGACTCCGCCGCGTCCACGAACGACGCGCTGAAGCTCATGACGAGGCCGACGACGACGAGCGCGGCGACGGCGACGGCGAGCACTGCGGCCTCGGTCGTCCACGGGCCGCTCCGCGACCGCGCGGTGAAGCCCGCGAGGCGACTCGCGGCGGGCGCTGCCCGGACCGTGTCACGCG
>JBOHEE010000312.1:0-6114 GCA_050700895.1 Nitriliruptorales bacterium
GTGTCCGACCGCGCGACCTACGAGGAACCCCGCCTCACCCCGGTCGGGGTCGAGCTCGTGACGGTCGCAGGCCGCCCGGTCGTCCGCCACGGCGAGCTCGTCCCCGACCCCATCGAGCCCGCCGGCGACGAATGACGCGAGTACCGGGCACCTGCCGGCGAGGGCCGACGGTCAGAAGCGGGCGGGCGCCGGCGGACCGACCCTCCTCCTGCGTTCGCTCGCCGGTACCCATCACCTTCCCCGGCGTGGCACCTCCGGCTCGCTCACTCCTTCCGGCGGCTCCTCGAGCCGCCTCCAGAGAGTCGTCGGGTCGGACCCGCCGGCGCCTGCCGAGCCGGTTCAGCCCCCCGACTCGACCCGCTCCACTTGAATCGCGACGCGGCTCGCACCGGCCGCCGTGGCCGCCCGGATCAGGTCCGCGACCGCGGCGACGACGGTCTCGTCGTCGCCCTGGACGGCGGAGCCGAACGGGCCGAAGTCCACCTCCAGGCCGGTCGCCGCGACGGCGTCGACCGCCGCGTTCACGTGCGGTCCGGGACGGCCCTCGACGAACGGCTCGACGGTGAACTCCACGCGCAGCATGGCCGCGATGCTAGGAGGCTGGTGTCCACCGTGGTGTGCGGATGGGCGGGAACAGATCGTCATCCGGCAAGGCGCGGCGAGCGCCGCGCAGCAGCGCTGCGCAAGCGAGTCCGCGACGCAGCCAGGGGCGATCTGGACCGGCCAGACGTGCGCCAGAGCCGGACACGAGCCGCCTTGGCCGCGTCGGACGCGAGATGGCGGGTCACCGCCTCGCAAGGTGCCATACTCGGGACAGGAGTTGTCCGGAGACGCTGCGGAAGCAGGGACACGGTGCACATCATCGTCGGCGGGTGCGGCCGACTGGGCGCGGAGATCGCCACCCGCCTGTCGGTCGAGGGCGAGGACGTCGTCGTCCTCGACATCGACCCACTCGCCTTCGACCGGCTCGGCTCGGCCTTCAACGGCGAGACCATCCCCGGCGACATCACCGATCGCGACGTGCTCGAGAAGGCCGGGATCGCCTACGCGGACGGGCTCCTCGCGTGCACACGCTTCGACAACGCGAACCTCATGGCGGTCGAGATCGCCACCCACCTCTACGGCGTCGAGCGGTCGGTGGCCCGCCTCTTCAACCCGGAGCGGGAGCGCAGCTACCAGAAGCTCGGCGTCCGCTACGTGAGCGCGACGGCTCTCCTCGCGAAGCAGTTCCTCAACGAGTTCCGCGAGGACACGCTCCGGCTGCACCTGGCCTTCCCGTTCGGCGACATCGAGGTCGTGGAGGCGCGGATCGCGTCCGCCGGCAACGGGCAGCGCGTCTCGGAGCTGGAGGTCCGCGGCAAGCTGCGCATCTCCGCCGTCCACCGCGGGGACCGCATCTTCATCCCGGCGAGCGACGATCGCCTCGAGGCGGGCGACCTCGTCGTAGCGGCGGCGCGGCGGGGGGTGCGCCAGCGGCTCGAGCATCTCCTCGAGGACGAGCGCCATCCCGACAGTGGCGCGATCTCGGGGGGGACGGCCTGATGTACGTCGTCCTCGCCGGCGGCGGCAAGGTGGGCCGCTACATCGCCGCGGACCTCGTCCAGCGCGGCAACGACGTCGCGATCATCGAGCGGGTCCGGGATCGCTGCGAGGAGCTGGTCGCCAGCTACGACGTCCTCGTCATCCAGGGGGATGCGTGCGACGTCAGCTATCTCGAGCAGGCGCACGTCGACCGTGCCGACGTGTTCGTCGCCACGACCGGCGACGACGACGACAACCTCGTCGCCTGCCAGCTCGCGCGGGTGGAGTTCGGCGTGAAGCGGGTGATCTCGCGCGTGAACTCGCCCAAGAACGTGGAGATCTTCGACGCTCTCGGCATCGAGGCGGTGTCGTCGACGACGCTCATCTCGCGCCTCCTCGAGGAGGAGGTGAGCGTCGGCGACCTCATCCATCTGAGGACCTTGAAGGCGGGCAAGGTGGATCTCGTCGAGGTCCGCATCCCCGGTCCGGACGATCCCCGGGCGCCCGCCCCCCGCTACGTCGCCGACCTGCAGCTGCCGCACGACGCCGTGCTGGTCTGCATCTTCCGCGAGCTCGACGGCACCGAGCAGACGATCATCCCCCGGGGGGCGACCGAGATCCGTCCCGGCGACGAGGTCGTCGCCCTCACGACCCCGGAGCTGGAGGACCGCCTCCGGCACATCCTCATGGGCGGATGACGAGCCGCAGACCTGGTCCGGAGCGGGTGCCACCACTCGGGCCGTGATCCATGCTAGACACGCGTCCGGGAGGTGACCGAGATGCGGGACCCGCTTCACGATCGCCGCCTCGCGGCGCAGGAGCCGATCATCGGCATCGCGCTCGTCACGGCGGCGACGGTCGCCCTCGGCGTGGCTGCCTGGGTCCTCTCGCTCCTCGTGGCTCTCGTCTTCTGAGGTAAAGGCACCTCGTGTTCCTGCGACCGGACAGGGGGGACGCGCGCCTCGTCGTCTACTACGCGGGCCGGGTCGTGTTCTTCATCGGGCTCGCGCAGCTGGTGCCCGCGGCGCTCGCGCTCGTGCTCGGCGAGTGGAACTCGCTGACCGCGCTCGTGATCGGGGCCAGCGTCGCCATCGTCGCCGGGCGTGTCACGGAGCTGCGCCTCAAGACCCGCCATTCGCCGAACTGGGGGCACGGCATGCTCATCGCCGCGATCTCCTGGCTCGCCGGCGCCCTGCTCGCGGCCGTCCCCTTCTATCTCTCCGGGCACCTCGGCAGCTACCTCGACGCCGTCTTCGAGGCGATGTCCGGCCTCACGACGTCAGGGCTGACGGTCCTCCAGGACCTCGACCACCTGTCGTACTCGATGTCGCTCTGGCGCCACATGACGCACTTCATCGGCGGCCAGGGCGTCGTCGTCGCGATCCTCACCCTCTCCGCGGGCGCGGCCGGGCAGATCTCGACCCTCTACATCGGCGAGGGGCGGGAAGAGCGGATCATGCCGAACGTCGTCCGGACGGCGCAGTTCATCTGGCGGGTCGCGGTCGCCTACCTCATCATCGGCACCACCGCGCTGTGGATCGCCGGACGGGTGGCGGGGCTCGGCCCGCTCCGGGCCCTCTACCACGCGGCGACGGTCTTCATGGCCGGGTTCGACACCGGGGGCTTCTCGCCGATGTCGACGAGCATCGGCTACTACCACTCCTTCGCGGTCGAAGCCGTGGTGCTCGTGCTCATGTTCGCGGGGGCGCTGTCGTTCGGCGTCCACTACCAGCTCTGGCGCGGCAACCGCCGCGAGCTCCTGCTCAACCTCGAGACACGGACGATCGCCGCGACCCTGCTGATGCTCGCCGCCCTGACGCTCGTCGGGCTCGCCCGGGCCGGGACGTTCAGCGACGTCACGCCGCTCTTCCGCAAGGGCGTCTTCACGATCGTGTCGGCGCACACCGGCACCGGCTTCGCGGTGAACGCCCCGACGCTGTTCATCAGCGACTGGGGGCTCATCGCCCCGGCCGCCCTCGTCGCCGCCATGGCCCTCGGCGGGATGGCATCGTCGACCGCCGGCGGGTTCAAGGCGATCCGCGTCGGCATCGCCTGGAAGGGGCTGTGGAAGGACATCCGCCGGGTGCTGCTGCCCGAGTCCGCCCTCGTCGTCACGACCTACCACAGCCAGCGGCAGCGGATCCTCCGCGACGAGCAGGTCCGGTCGGCGGTGACGGTGCTCCTGCTCTACCTGCTCACCTACCTCTCGGGCGGGATCCTCGGCCTCTTCTACGGCTTCGAGTTCACCGAGGCGATGTTCGAGTCGACCTCCGCCACCGCGAACGTCGGCCTCTCCGTCGGGATCACCTCACCCGACCTGGCGGTCCCGCTGAAGGCCACCTACGTGGCGCAGATGTGGCTCGGCCGCCTCGAGTTCATGGCGATCTTCGCCCTGTTCGCCACGTTCTTCGCCGCGGCTCGGGGGCGCACATGACCCGCCAGCGGCCCGTCAGCCCCAGCGCGATGGCGCAGATCGTCGTCGCGCTCGTCGTCGCCGCGCTGCTCATCGGGTTCCTGGGCTGGCTGAACCGGACAGCGCCCCTCCGCGAGCTCGAACCAATCGGCCAAGGCGTCGAGGAGCCGCACGGCGAGGAGCTCAGCCTCCTCACCTGCCGTCGCGTCCTCCCGGACCGCCCGCCGGAGGGCATCGAGACCCAGGCCGCCCCCCTCGGCTTCGTGCGGTCGAACGAGGTGGTCTCCTGCCCCGACCTCTTCGACCCGGCGAGCGCCGGCGGACCGCCCGTCCAGTACGTCGGCGAGGTCGTCGGGGACGTCCTGGTCCGCGACGGCGGCGCCTGGGTGCTCGTCAACGACGACGGCTACGCCCTCGAGGACGGGCCGGTGGCCGCGTCGGGTCGCTTCCACGGGACGAACACCGGGATCGCCGCGTGGCTCCCCGACGAGGTCATCGACGTGTCGTCACTCGTGCCGGGACGGCCCCGCCTCCGCGGGGACATCCTTCGCATCCAGGGACGCATCCACCGGGTCGACCCTGCGGACGGCGGCGGCCTGACATTGCGGGCGACCGCGGTCGATGTGCTGGTCGAGGCGACCCCGGCGGAGCCGGTCCTCCATCGCGGCCAGCTCGCCGCCGCGCTCGTGTTCGCCGTGATCGCCCTCGCACTGACGCTCTACGAGCGGTACCGCCGGGCCACGCGCTGAGGGGTTCGCGGAGACGGCCCGGTCCGCGGCGGCGAGCCCGTGCCCGGCGTGTACCGCCGGGCCACGCGCTGAGGGGTTCGCGGAGACTCGAGGAGTCGGGCGCAGCCACGCAAGAAGTCTGTCGCGGCTGTGCGAGGCCTGGCCGGGCTCAGGCGATCGCGGGGCGCGCGCCGGGACCGGGCTCGGTCCGGAGTTCGCGCGGGTCGGTCACGTGGTGCTCGTTCGCGCAGAGCAGCTCGGCCGTCACAGGGGCGCCGCAGCCGTGGCGGACGATCATCGGCGGTCCGGCCTTCCCGGCGAGGAAGCGGTCGCCGAAGTTCATGAGCGCGATGAGGACGGGTCGCAGTCCGCGGCCCATCTCGGTGAGGCGGTACTCGTGGCGCACCCGGTCGCCCGGCTCCTGGTAGGGGCGACGTTTCAGCACACCGGACTCGACGAGGTCATTGAGACGCCGGCTGAGGACGCTGCGCGAGACGTCGAGATGCTCCTGGATGTCGTCGAAGCGGCGGACCCCGTTGAAGACCTCACGGAGGACGAGCAGCGTCCAGTGGTCGCCGAGGATCTCGACCGCCCGTGCGACCGAGCACGTCTCGGCATCCATGTCGCTCCACTCGAGCGGGCGGGAGGCGATTTCGCGCTTCATATCGCTCGAGCATAGCTGAGTTGCAATGTAAAACCCAACATGCCATGCTAAGTACATCATCAGAACTCAGAATGCCGGATGGACCCCACGATGGAGAAGACCGTGACCGTCCTGCCCGAAGGGGGCCAAGCCCTCGTTGCCGACGAACGGCTCTTTTCGACCCCGACCTGGCCCATGCGGACGGTCGAGATCCGCGGCGACGGGAGCCGAGCCGTGGTTCGGCCGGTACTGCCGGCCGACGCCGCCGCGATCGCGGACCTCGTGAGAGGGTTGTCGGATCGGTCGGCCTACCTCCGCTTCCACTCCCCTATCCACGCCCTGAGCGCGGCCCAGCTCGCCGGGGTCCTCGACGTCGACCACCGCGAGCGCGAGACGCTCGTCGCCGTCGTCCCCGGGCGCCGGGGCAGGCTGCGCGGCGACGGCCCCCCGCGGCTGGTCGGGTTCGGCCAGTACGTCGCCACCGGACCGACGGAGGTCGAGGTCGCCCTGCTCGTCGCCGACGAATGGCAGGGGCGCAGGCTCGGGCGGGGCCTGGCGGAGGCACTGGTCGCGGCCGCTGCGAGCGAGGGCTACGCCACCTTCCGGGCATCGATCCTCGCCGAGAACCGCGCCGCCCTCGGGCTCATGCGGTCGCTGGGGTTCGCCACGGAAGGGATGTCCGCCGGATCCGTGCTCGAGCTCGTCCACACCCTCCGCGGGCCGGCCGAGCCGGCGGTCGCCGACCCCACGGAGACCTCGCCCGCCGTCCGCGCCGCGGCCGGCTAGGGGGTTCGGGGGACTCAAGATGT
>JBOHEE010000313.1:0-5547 GCA_050700895.1 Nitriliruptorales bacterium
CGTGGGGGCAGCGCCGCCGGCCTGCTCGCCGCGGCCGACCCCGCAGGCCGCGAGGACGGCGCCGCCCGCCGCCGCTCCGAGCGCCGTCAGGGCCGAGCGGCGGGACAGCCGCGGGGCCGGTGGTTCGCGGTCCCTGTCGCACTGCACGATGTCGGACTTCCTAGCCTGGCCGGAGGCCGGCAGGGCGGGAACGCGGCTGCCGCGGGCGGCATTCCTCCGACCGTTCAGATGTCGATGCAGTGCGGCCCCCTCCGGCTCCTGGACGAGCACGTTCGCGGTCCGCGCCGGGCCGGTGAGGATGATGCCGGTGTTCACCTGGAGCGTGCCGTCGACGATCTCGGAGGGGAAGCGGTCGAGCCCGCGGGGGGCGGGCCCGTCGTCCCACTCGCCCCACTGGTTGTACTTCGACCCGTGGCAGGGGCACTCGAACCACTGCGAGGTCTGGCACCACGGCACCCGGCAGCCCAGGTGGGGGCACTTCTGGCAGCAGGCCATGATCCCTCGGCTGTCGTCGAGGATCGCGTGGTCCTCGCCGTACGCCTCCTGCGCGCCCGGAGCAGAGGGGTTCCAGGTCACGAGGCAGAGCCGGCCGGCGGGGTAGGCGATCGGCTCCTTCTTGCCGCTGATCTCCTCGAAGATGCCGTCGGGATCCATGCCGAGGATGGCGCTCATGTCGAGCACGGCGCCGAACCCCTCACCGAGGTCAGGCCAGAGCCGGCCGACGGCCGGACGGGCTCCCGTCGGAGCTGGTGATGGCGCTCGTGGAGGACGACCGCCGCCAACGAGGCGGGTCCGGGCTCGAAGCGGTACCCGACCCCCCGCACGATCACGATCCGCGGCCCCGCCTCCGCCCCCAAGGTGTGGGCTCGTCGACGGAATGGCAGGACCCGTCGACGGTGACCGAGCACGTGCGCCGGGTCCGCAACAAGCTCGACCTAACTAACGACCGGGCGGTCGTCGTCCGCGACGAGTCGGGGCGGCCCGCCTACAGCCAGGGCGTGGCCGCCGACGTCACCCGCGCGAAGCACGCCGAGGCCGCGCTCGCCGAGCAGCGGGCGACGCTCGACGCGATCGTCGAGGCCTCCCCGGTCGTGATGGTGGCGGTCGCCCTCGACGGCGACAACCGCTTCGTCAGCCCCGCGGTCCGCACCGTGGCGGGACGGGACCCGGCGGAGCTCGAGGGCGAGCCCGCGCTGCGCTTCTTCCACCCCGACGACGTCCCGGGCGCGGCCGCCGGGTTCGCGGACATGCTCGCCGGCCGCACCGATGACTACCGCGGGCTGCTCCGCTACCAGCACACGGACGGGGGCTGGCTGACCGTGGACTGCCACGGCGTCGTGGTGCGCGACGACGCCGGCGCGCCGACCGGCTTCGGGTACGCGATGAGCGACGTCACCGAGACCGTGCAGCTCACCCGAGAGCTGCACGCCGCGAAGGAGGCCGCCGAGGCCGCGAACCGGGCCAAGAGCGAGTTCCTGTCGCGCATGAGCCACGAGCTGCGCACCCCGCTCAACGCCGTGCTGGGGTTCGCGCAGATGCTGGAGATGGGCGAGCTCACCGGCGAGCAGCGCGACAGCGTCGGCCACATCCTCGGCGCCGGCGAGCACCTGCTCGCCCTCATCGACGAGGTGCTGGAGATCGCCCGCATCGAGGCCGGAGCGCTGACGGTGTCGCTCGAACCCGTCCCGGTCGCGTCGCTCGTGGCCGAGGTCACCGACCTGCTCGCCCCCCAGGCCACCCGCCGCGCAGTGACACTCGACACCGAGCATGCCTCCGCACCCGACCGGGTCGCGCTCGCCGACCCCCAGCGGCTCAAGCAGGTGCTGTTGAACCTCGTCGCCAACGCCATCAAGTACAACCGAGCCGGCGGGACCGTCACGGTCTCGAGCACACCCGCAGCGCAAGGACGGCTGCGCCTGGTGGTGACCGACACCGGCCGCGGCATCGCCCCGGAGCTGCAGGAGCGCGTCTTCTCCCCCTTCGACCGTCTCGACGCCGACCGGTCAACGGTGCCGGGGACCGGGCTCGGGCTCGCGGTCAGCCGACGGCTCGTCGAGGCGATGGGCGGCACCATCGGGGTCGACAGCGCCCCCGGGCAGGGCTCAACCTTCTGGGTGGAGCTCGCAGCGGCCGACGCGGCACCGCACCTCGACGCCGATCCGCCACCGCCGCGGCGCCTCCCGGGCCACGGCCTGTCTGGACGGGTCCTCTACATCGAGGACAAACCCGTACAACCTGCGCCTGCTCGAGACGCTCCTCGCCCGCTACCCCTCCATCCAGCTCACGACGGCGACGCAGGGCCGACCCGGCGTCCAGCTCGCCCAGGACGCCCCCCCGACCTCGTCCTGCTGGACCTGGACCTGCCCGACCTGCGCGGCGAGGAGGTCCTCACCCTGCTCCGCCACGACGCGCGCACCCGCGACGTGCCGGTCGTCATCCTCAGCGCCGACGCCACCCCACGCCAGATCGAGCGGCTGCGCGCCGCCGGCGTCCACGACTACCTCACCAAACCGATCGACGTGGCCCACCTGCTCGCCGCCATCAGCCGCCACCTGGCCGCAAGCAGCAGCACCCCGTGAGCCTCCGGCAACCCACCCTGGACCCGCACGAGAGCCAACACCCCGGGCTCGGCCATGAGTTCCTGGCAGCCGTGGACCAGGCGGTTGACCACCCCATCCGGTGGCCCGAAGCCGGCGCACCTATCTCGGGTCTCTCCGCAGACCTGGGCGTCCGACATGTACGTCGGCGGTCGTGGAGACCCCGACGATGTCTGGATCGGGGAGGCCAACCGTGAGCACCTCACGGGACCGGTCCTGACACCTGCGCGAGCCGGCGCAGAAGATGGGTCTCGTGCGCAAGCACCGGGGGCGCCTCGTCCTGACCGTCCGCGGCCGTGAGCTTCGTGCCGGTCCCGCGCTGTGGTGGCATCTGGCCGAGCGGATGCCGCCGCGCTCGAGGGATGCCAGCGAGGTCCAGGCCGGGCTCGTCTTCCTGGTCGCGGTGGCGGCGCAGACGACCGAGCACGTGGGCGCGCTCATCGCCAGGGTCCTCGAGCAGCCCGAGGAAAGCCGTCACGGCTCGTCGCTACTCGCCGGTGGAACCCTCTCGTGGAAGCCTGTCGAAGGGACCCCAAGCACCTTCGAGCCAAGCCCGATCTGCCTCGTCAAGGTCGCGGGCGAGCAGCTCGCGCTCGAAGAGCGCCGGCGTCTTGGCCAACACCAGCGTATAGGGCCGACCTTGGCGCCTGGTCTGGTGGGAGACGGGCAGCTCGGCGCGGTCGATGCGCCCGTGCACGTGACGCCGACCGTCCTTCGCGAGGGGCCACTCTAAGGTTCGCTGCGACGGGTCGGCGAGGAAGCGGCCGAGGGTGGCGCACAGGTCACAGCCGCACCCGTCGGGGACGTCGATCGACCAGTCGTCGTTGGCGCGCGGCGGGCGTGCGAGGCGCGCCTCGAGCTGCTCCGCGCAGTGCCGCGCGACCCCGTCGAGTCCGGCCGCGCCGCGTTCGGCCCCAGACGGCTCATCGCCGGCCTGCAGCAGCTGTATCAGGCAGGGCAGCAGGTCGTCGTCTGCGCAGAGGAAGCCGATCACCTCGTCACGCAGATTCGACGCACCGAGCACCGCCGTGCTCTCCAGCACGCCGAGAATCGCCTCTGCCAGCTCCCCCAGCCTCTCATCGCGGTAGCTCGGCGGCTTGAGGACGCGCCGTCGCTCGACCTCGTCGCGGAGCCACCGCCACGACTCGTGCACCAGGAGCCGCGCCGTCGATCCTCCGGAGTCGTCTACGGCATCGAGTGCCTCACAGAGCCGGCCCAGCGACGCGACCCACGCCGGGCGATCCCCACCCCTCCACGGCGGCCACCGCTCGCCGCGAGCCGACCACACGGCGAAGAGGTCTCGGGCCCAGCCCTCCCCGTACCTCCCGACGAGTGTCGTCAGCGCCGACGCGTGACCGTGCGCCAGCATCTCCAAGGGGAACGGCTCGAGCAGC
Organism: Nitriliruptorales bacterium; assembly: GCA_050700895.1. Taxonomy (GTDB): domain Bacteria; phylum Actinomycetota; class Nitriliruptoria; order Nitriliruptorales; family JAHWKO01; genus JBOHEE01. The sequence continues at coordinate 3,992 of JBOHEE010000313.1, forward strand.
AGCGCTGCGAGCGGCGGGTCCTCGAGGCCGCGCGCGACCCGCAGCGCCTTCGTGAAGACCCCTCGCCGCGGCTCGGCTCCGGCGACGGTCCGCCAGAAGGGCGCGAGCGTCGCCGCCTGTGTCTGCGCCCCGGCCAGGTCGCCAGCCCGGACACGCGCCGCGAGCGCATCGAGTGCCCAGGCGGGCGACGCCTCGGCGCGCACCGCGAACGCCTGCTGGCGGGGCCACAGGACCAGCGCGCCGCGGCGGTACCACCGGTCCATCGTGTTGCCGTAGTTGCCCATGTACCCCTCGTACTCCGAGGCGTAGGGCCGCAGCTCCACCGACGGTGTCGTGGCGCACGCCTCGGCGACGCCGACCGACGTCGCGATCGCCTCGGGTCGCTCGTCGGTGGGTCCGATCCAGCAGTCGAGGGTGATGCCCCAGTCGATCAGCTCCTCGAGGTCGTAGTCGTCGGGATCCCGCGGGTCCCCCGTGGCGGTCCACGCATCCTCGTCGTCAAGATCGTCGCCCCAGCTTCGGTGGCAGCCTCGGGAGTGCCACGGCGCGTCCCACTCCGGCCCGTAGCAGCTCCACGTCTCGTGCACCTCCGCCAGGGCCAGGACGACTTCGCAGCCGGTGCCCTCCGCTGCCGCTCGCAGTGCCGCCGCTCGCTGCCTGTCACTGCCCTTCAGGCGCGGCCAGCTCAGCCCCCGCTCCGTGTACTCGTGATCGAGCAGGTACACGAGTCGGTTCGGAGGAGCCGCTTCGACGCCGGTGGACCGTCGCATGGGGACCGGCGTCGCGAAGTGCTCGTCCAGGCACCCGACCAGGACATCGACGGCCTCGCGCGGCACGGCGGCCGTCACGTCGGCCTCCCCGCGCAGGAGCAGGTTGTAGGTCAGCACGACCCGGTAGCCGGACTTCACCGGCCGGACCTCGTGGCGGCAGTCGGCGTAGAAGGCAACGAACGACAGCGACTGCTTCGACGACCGGTACGTGGCCTTCTCGCCGCGGTGCTCGACCACGAGGGCGCCGCCGGTGAACGCGCCCGGAAGCGTGACCACCAGGGACCCCACCATGTCATCGGCCTTCTCGGAGTCCTGATGCGGGACGAAGAACTGCCCCGGTGCGTACACGAGCATCGAGTGCAGCTCCGCCCTCAGCCTGCAGTCCGAGGGCAGCCCGAGGTCGTCGCGCAGGCGGTCCAGTACGGGCAGCAGCGTGCGGTTCCAGCTCCGCTTGTCGATCTTCACGCGGCTCTTGGGGATCTCGAAGGTGTCGCGCACGCGGCGATCGAGCAGTGTCTGCTCACCCCTGCCGTAACGTGCGGGGCGGCCGAAACGGCAGAGCTCCTCGGCCTGCGCGCGCGACACCGGAAGACGAAGGGGTCCAAGCCCTCGCACCTCGAGATGCAGGTCGTCCGTCGATGCCGTCCGCTGCGCGCAGAACGCGCCGGGCGCGGTGATCCCGCCCACGACCGCAGCAAGCCGATCACGCGCAGCAGTAGTCACACTCACGTCCCCCAAAGCCCTCAAGGTGAACCGCCCGGGTTCGGTAGAGAGCCTGCTCTCGAC
>JBOHEE010000314.1:0-9288 GCA_050700895.1 Nitriliruptorales bacterium
CGAGTACATCGTCCGCAACCATCCCCTCGACCGCGACCAGAAGAAGCACCTGCGGTCGGGGGCGTTCACCGGCTGGGAGATCGTCGACAACACCGCTCGGCTGGCGGCAATGAACCTGCTGCTGCACGGCATCGAGTCCCCGGACTCGGACTCACCCGTTCACGTCGACGACGCGCTGCGGGCCGATCCCGGGAAGCGGTTCGACATGGTGCTCACCAACCCGCCGTTCGGGAAGAAGTCGTCGGTCACGATCGTCAACGCCGAGGGCAAGGCCGAGCGCCAGTCGATGACCGTGGTGCGTGACGACTTCTGGGCCTCGACGTCGAACAAGCAGCTCAACTTCCTCCAGCACGTCAAGACGCTGCTCAAGGTCGAGGGCTCGGCGGCGATCGTCGTGCCCGACAACGTTCTCTTCGAGGGCGGCGCCGGGGAGACAGTCCGCCGCCGGCTGCTGCACGAGTGCGACGTCCACACCTTGCTGCGACTGCCAACCGGGATCTTCTACGCCCAGGGCGTCAAGGCCAACGTGTTGTTCTTCGACCGCAAGCCCGGCTCCGACACCCCGTGGACCAAGGAGTTGTGGATCTACGACCTTCGGACGAACAAGCACTTCACGCTCAAGACGAACCCGCTGACCCGGGCCGACCTCGACGACTTCGTCGCCTGCTACCAGGCGGACGACCGCTCCAAGCGCGAGCAGTCAGAGCGCTTCAAGCGTTTCGCCTACGACCAGATCGTGGTACGTGACAAGGCCAGCCTTGACATCTTGTGGCTCCGCGACGAGAGCTTGGAGGACACCGAGAACCTCCCCCCGCCCGGCGTCATCGCCGCTGAGATCGTCGAGGACCTGGAAGCGGCTCTGGCTGAGTTCTCGGAGCTGGCGGAGTCCCTCGCTGACGTCGGGATCGGGGACGACACATGACCGGATGCGAAGAGCTTGGCCCGGACGGCCGAATCGGACCGAGGCCCCGGATTGGCCCGACCTTGGACGACGGGGGGCGGCCAGCGGGGTCGGCGTCGCACCCAACTCGTATCGTCGCCGGCAAGTCCCAACTCAACCGTCACCCATACGATGGAACACGATGAGCACCGACTTGGGATACCTGCCGGAACTCGACTCGCGCGACGACTACGTCGACTGGCTTGAGGGTTACGGGCTGCCCGTCGTCGAAGAGCTGCAGGAGGGGCGCTCTACCCGGAAGCTCGTGAAGACCTACATGCTGGAGACGGTTGGTTCGACGACGGCCATGCCCGACCTGGAGGCGATCGTCCCTGACCGCATAAGGCTGGCTCGAGTCGATGACTCGCTCTATCGCGTTCACGATGCTGAGCACGCGGGTGGCATCGTCGGCCTCATTGAGACCATTGACGACCGACACCCCGTCTTCTACACGACTCTCGGTAGCACCGACAGCGAGAAGTGGGTTCACCAGGTCCTCGACCGCAGTCCTTGGCTCGATCGGTTGTGGCTCTCGTCGCCGATCCTCTTCGAGCTCTGGCAGTACGTGCAGCGGACAACGCCCTCTCACCGATATGTCAGACTCGGGTTCGAGCACGAGGCATGGTACGAGGCCGCTGATGAGGGCGAAGAGGGCTCGGAGACGGACAGCGACGATGATGCTGCCTCTGTCCGCGTCGAACACAGGCGCTCGCGAGTCCATCTCACGGAGCGCCTGGCTGTCCTTGAGGAGAAGCTCCCTGAGCTGACCGCCTTGTACGACCCTCTCCACTCGCTCGTCCAAGTTCAGGTTCCCAGTGGCGGGCGAGGGGGACACCTCCTCTACTACGACGGGAAGGCGACCAACCGAAGTGAGTCATTCGCCGAGCACCGGGGCACCGTCGAACTCGTCTTGAAGTTGTATCGAGCGGTGACCGAACGCGCCGAGGAGCGCCTCTGGATCCACACCGACACCGCTGAGGACGAGGGATTCACAGTCGAGGGAGCACCGATCCTGATCGAGTTCGGCACGCCCCTGAGCCAAGCAACCTTCGACCGGTTCGTCGAGCTTGGCCTTCAGCGCAGGACGAGCAAGTTCCGCCTTGGCGGATTCGTCAAGCGGCGGGGACCGACGAAGGTGCATCTGACCGGAATCGATCGGCACTTGTTGCAGCCCTTCCTCATGGAGGCGACCTCCCGTCATCTCCTGGCGGTCCTCCCTCGTGGGACGTGCGGGAACTCAATCCATCGGCTCGTCACGAATGTCCAACGCCTGCTGGACCCGGACGTGCGTGTATGGCTCGGAGATGAGCCGTACGAGCAGGCCGTCGCGGCCTCCATGGGCCGCGCGGCATGAGTGCGGGCGCGCTTCTGAGCGATCAAGTCTTTCAGTTGAACACCTTCCTCTGGGCCCTTGAGGAGTTGCCCGGGAATGCGGGCCCCGATCGACCCGGTGCTGCGTTCGGCTGGGTACTACCTCACGGCCATCGGACGCCGTCTCGACGCGCCATTGTCCGAAGCGTCGCGGCAAGCCCTGAAGGAGACGACCGGCAGTGACGATCTGAGCCCGACGAAGCCGGATCTGTGGCTCCGCCACAACAGTGAAGATGCCGTCCCCCTCGTCGAACTCAAGGCGCACGGATTCTCACCCGACTCGACGAATGCGAAGCAGGCGCTGAAGATCCTTGCGTCTGCGGCCAACTTGGCGACGGCACTGGGCCGGTCCGATCCGACGCCCGGTCACATCATCTACGCAACGACCAACAACGACACGACGTCGATGGCTGCCACGCTCGTGACCCTCGCGACTGCGCTCGTTGATGCGGGGACTGCAGCGCCCAGGACTGGCGTTGTTGGTCTGGAGGAACGCGACGATGGGATCGCCCTTTCGAGTCCGCACGCGTCCGAGCTACCTCCGGCGATGGGACGCGCCCTCGCATCTCCAGCGGTCGTTCTGCGTCGTGAGGGCGACGACGACCTGCAGCCTCTCTACTTCATCCCCTGGTTGCCGGGCATCGAGGACTCCCAAGACTCGGAGCTGCACCGAGATGGACTCAAGGAGCTGACGGCCAGGCTCCTAACGCAGGCCATCAGCGTTGTCGGCCAATCGCAAACGCCCAAGGTGGTTCCGCTCAGGCCGTTCGACTTGCTCATCGCAGCCACCTTTGGCGTGTTCGCCAAATGGAGAGACAGCGACAGGGACCTGCTGATCCGGAAGGCGCAGAAGGTTCTTCAGCTCGCCCTGAAGCCCACAGGCGTGATTGAGATCGTCCGGGGTGACATCGAAGTCGATCTGCGAGACGGTGACACCCAAGAAGCCGTGATCCTGCGACTTGAGCAGGCTGATCCCAACGATCCGTATCGGAGTGCCGTGAGCCGTTGCTGGATGAGTTCGTCGGCTTGGCGGGCGATGTCGACGTGTGAGCTGTCGATGGGCGGCATCCAGTCGCGACGGACCTTGGCCGGCTAGGGGTTGGCGAGGACGCCGAGGCGCCAGTGGAGGATGGCGGCAGCCGATCGGGCGTCGTCGAGCGGGGCCATGCGGATGGCGTCGCGGAGAAGCGGGTCGGGGTCATGGCTGTCGAGGGCGATCCGGCGGACCCTGGCGACGAGCGCTGGCCACTGGGGGTCGTCGGCAACTGATCCGATCCGTCGTACGTTGCGGTCGATCTCGTGTTGGAGCCACTGCTCGGTCGCCTGCCGCATGGCGTCCTCGTGGACGGCGGCCAGCCGCGCCAGCGACGTGACCTCACGCTGCGAGTCCTCGATCACCCGGTGCGCGGCCAGGCGGGTTGCGTCCTGGCGCCGGAGGATCGCGGTGAGGAGCTGCTCGGGTGTGGCGTCTGGGTCGACGCGGGGGAGCCGTCCGACTTCATCTCCATGACGTCCGACGCGTCGATCCGGTCCTCGAAGACGTTCGCCACGCGGAGGTACGGCGGCCGAGATGAGAACGTTGGGGTCGAGGACGACCCGCATCAACCGCCTCGTTCGGCGCGGATGGCGTCGCGCTCCTCGTCAATGAGCTTGAATGCCTCTTCCTCCGTCAGCCCGCTTAGCCGGCTCGTCTTGGCGAGGATCGCGCGAACGTCAGCGTTGTAGGCGGACTCCGGCGGATGTCAGTGGAGCTTGACGACCTGCGTTCTTCCTGTTCAGAGGCGGTTTTCGGAGATCTGACGCTTCCCGCGACAACGGCCGGAAACGGCTCCGACGCTCTTCAGGTCCGTGTCCCCGACAGGGGGTGGAGGTTCAAGTCCTCTCTCGCCCACGTTGCCACCTCAGACCCCTTGGCCGGCGTCTGAGGCCCACAGGCCGGCAAGGATCACCGAGACGAGCCGCTGAACCGCGGGCTGGGAGGGCACGCTGCTCGCAGCGCTGACGGCATGCAGGCAGTAGTCGGCGAGCTCCCCCGGCGCCACGTCGTCTCGAACCTGGCCGGCCTCTGCCGCCTCGGCGAGCAGGTCGCGGATCAAGTCGCGCAGCTGCTTCTCGGCCGGCGCGATCTGCTCGTCGCGATGGAGGATGGCCGCGAGCTCGCCGCCATGAGGTTGCTGGTGACGGTGCTGGCCGCGCTCCCGCTGGGAATGTGCGAGAGCCTCCAGGACTGCTTCGAGACGTGACCCGGCATCCTCGGCCCTTTCCCGGATCTCGATGAGTTGTCCGAGGTGGTGCGAGACCTGCCGCTCGTGCCACGCGAGCAGAATGTCCTCGACACCCGCGAAGTACTTGTAGAGCGTTGCCCGGCCGATGCCTGTCTCCTCGGCGATCTGCGACATCGTCACCGCCAGCAGCCCATGCTCTGCCACCAGCCCCGCCGTGGTGTCCAGGATCGCCTCGCGCACCTCACGGCGGTGCGCCTCGATGGTCTCGTTCCACAGCTTGGGCATCGCGCTGACAATACACCATGGCGTTTCCCGATACACTCTGACTTGAGAGAGACGCTTTGTTCAGAGGGAGGAGACCCATGGCTGATCCGACCCGGCCCGACGCCGAGGGAGAGCCTCCGACCAGCGACGATGCCGGGCCGCCGAGTGGGATGCCGCGCTGGCTGAAGGTGCTGGGACTTGTCGTCGGCATCGGCATCCTGCTGCTGGTCGTCACCATGATGAACGCCGGTGGGCAGCACGGCCCGGGTCGCCACGCGCCGGGGTCCGACGCGTCAGCCGACCGCGCGGGCGACGCGGCACTCGTCGGGGACCGCGAGGATCTGGAGGAGTTCTTCAGGGAGCACCTCGGCTGAGGAGGCCCGACCCGATGCGCGCGCTCCGCGACGTCCTGCGGACCATCCGCACCGCTCCCGGCTTCACGCTGGCACTGGTCATCACCCTGGCCGCGGCCGCGTTCAACGGCCTCATGGTTCTTCTCATGGCGCTGCGACTCGACTTCCTGCTTCCCGGTCCCTTCGCCCAGATGGGCCACTTCACCGAGTCGCACCACCGCATCCACGATCTGACGTTCGCGTTCCTGTTCGTGCCGACGCTCGTGGGGATCCTCGCCCAACTCCGCAGACCGTCGCGGAACGTCGCAGGGATGCTGATGGCCCTCATCCCCTCGATCGGGCTGCTGCTGGTCGTGCTCCTGACGGCCGTCGCGTACGGCAACGCGCGCACGCTGCAGCCGCCGTGGTTGACGGTCATGGCCGGCGCGGTTGTGGCGCTGGTCCTGCATCCGGCCGGGCGTGACTTCTTCCTCTCCTTCACACGCTCACGCATCAGCCGGACGATGCTCGCCATGACCGCCGGTGCGTCTGTGCCGCTGCTCACGCTCGCCGTCCGGAGCATCGTCCTGCAGGGGACCGTCGGGGACGACCACGCCGCCGCGGGTCACTATGGCTTCATGACTGCTTTCGCCTTCACTGTCATCGGCGTCGCTCTGCTCGCCACCCTGCGCCCCGACGGCTGGCGGCTCACCGCCTGGGTCGGAGGGCTGCTCCCGCTGCTCCTCGGAGTCGCGTCGCTCACCTACCCGACCGCCTCGTCAAGCCTCAGCCTGCCATGGGCCCTCAGCACGATCGCCTGGGGCACGGGGTTCGTCGCGGCGGCCGAGAGCGCCCGGCACGGTGAACGCCCACAGCCGGTCGGGCGTGTCGTCAGGTGAGGTTGACGCTGCGGGCTCCGGCGGCGATCGCCTCGACGATCTGTGCCGCGCCGACGATACGGGCGCCCTCGGCGAGATTGTCCTCGGTGATGCCGCGGACGTTCGTGCAGGCTGAGCAGAGCCAGACCTCGCCACCCGACCCGAGCAGCTGGTCGTACAGGTCGCGCAGCGGCGCCATCCCCTCCTTCACGATGCGGTCGGCGTAGCCCCGGGTGCCGATCCAGACCCCTTCGGCGGTGCAGACCACCGCGGCGTCGTGCCCGCTCGCGGCCGCGACTCCCGCGACGATGAACGGCACGGTCGCCCGTTCAGCGTCGTCCTCTCCGTGCGTGCAGCTCACGAGGATCCGCTCGGCCATCGATCGTCCTCCCGCCTCCGGGCCGTCGACCTTGCCGGGACGCAGCCGTGACCTTCCGTACGGTCCCGTGTTGCCGTACCCGTGCCCGACGTTCTACACCGAGCGTACGGATCGGCGGTCGATCCCGGCTCCCGCGCTCGCCCGCCCTGCATCTTGCCGGCGCGGTGTGCATACCCGACGATCGGGGAGGCTCCGTGACTCGCAGGCATGCGCGGCGGGGAGTCGCGTTGGTGGCGCTGCTCGCCCTCACCGCCGGAGCCTGCCGGGGCGACGGCCCGCCGGAGCCGCCGCCGACCGACACGCCAACCGGCGCCGACGGGACCGAGCCCGGCGGCGGGGCGGGCACACCGACCGGGACCCGGATCGACGGGACCCTCCGGATCGGGACCGTTCTCCCGCAGAGCGGCGAACTCGCCACGCTCGGCCCCTCGCTCGTCGAGGCGGTCCGACTCGCCGTCGAGGACATCAACGCGGCGGGTGGTGTTCTCGGCAAGGACATCGAGCTTCGGCTCGGCGACTCCGGCAGCGAGCAGGACACCTCCATCCGAACCCTCGACGAGCTCCGTGACGGGAACGTCGACGCCATCGTCGGCGCAGCATCCGCCAGGGTCTCGCTCGCGATCATGGAGAGGGTGACCCGGTCGCAGACCGTGATGTGCTCGCCGGCGAACACCGGCCTCGAGTTCACCTCCAGACCCGACAACGGCTTCTACTTCCGCACCGCCCAGCCGGACGGGCTGCAGGCGCTCGCGCTGGCGGACGTGATCGTCGGCGACGGCCACCGCCGGATCGGCATCATCTCGGTCGACGACGACTTCGGACGCGACCTCTCGGCTGCCCTGCGGACGGCGCTCGAGGCGAAGGAGGACGTCAGCGTGGTCGGCACGGCCACCTACCCGCCGGATGCGCGTGAGTTCGCGTCACGCCTCCGCGGGCTCGTCCAAGCGGAGCCCGACGCGGTCGCGATCGTCGCCTTCGAGGACACCGGCGCGCCGGTGATCAGCGCGTTGATCGAGGAGGGGATGGGTCCCGGCGAGATCGGCGTGTACGCACCCGACGCGATGCAGCGCGCGTCGCTCGGCGAACTGGCCTCTCCCGACGACCCATCGGCCGTGCAGGGCGTGAAGGGGACCGCCCCGCTCGCCGAGGGCCTGCCCCGGTTCGCCGACGCATTCAGGGAGTTCGCGCCCGAGAACACACCCGAGATCTTCTCGGCGCACGCCTACGACTGCGTGGTGCTCATGGCGCTCGCCGCGCTCGAGACCAACACCGACGATCCCGTGGCGATGAGCGGGGCGATGACGGGGCTCACGAAGGAGGGCGTGAAGTGCCGGTCGTTCGAGCAGTGCAAGGAGCTCATCGAGAACGGCGAGGACATCGACTACGACGGCGCCTCGGGGGAGCTGGACTTCACCGATGTGGGTGAGCCCGGCAGCGGCAGATTCGAGGTCTGGGAATACGTCGTGCGGGGGGACGTCGGTCGCATCCGGAGGCTCGGGACGCTCACGGCCGCGGTCGAGGAGGACGAGACATCCTGACCGAGCACGCCGATGCGGCGGCGGGCGTCGGTACGATGCCTCCGCCTCTTCCTCCTGCCGGAGACCCCGGATGAACCTGCCTGACGAGACGGTCGGCATCCTGCTCGTGGCGCTTGCCGCCGCCATCGTGCTTCTCGGCGTGGTCGTGGTCCTCCTCGCGGTCCGCCTCGGGCGACTCCGCCGGGTCTACGCACGCGTGGTCGGTCCGGGCTTCGACGACGACATCTTCGAGCTGCTCAGCACGTATCGCGACGAGGTCGCGAGCATCCGCGAGGACCTGAGCTTCGTCCACGACAACAGCGAGCACCTCCGCAACCTCCTGCGGGCCACGGTGTCGCGGGTCGGGATGGTCCGCTACGACGCGTTCGAGGACATGGGCGGGGCGATGTCGTTCTCCGCCGCGATGCTCGACGAGGAGGGCGACGGTTTCGTGCTGTCGGCCATCAACGGCCGCACCGAGACCCGCACGTACGCGAAGCCGGTCAAGAGCGGCGACAGCGAGCACAACCTCTCCCCCGAGGAGAGGTCCGCGATCGAGACCGCGATGGCGGGCAAGCAGGCCCCCACGCCACGGCGTCGTCGACGCCAGGCGTCCTGAGGGGGAGCCCGTTGAGCGTCGCGTACCTCGGCCCGCCAGGCACGTTCGCCGAGACCGCCGCCGGCCTCGTCGCGAACGACGAGGAGATCCGCGCCTTCCCCGACGTGCCGGACGTCCTCCGAGCGGTCGAGGTCGGGGACGCCGACCGGGGCGTGGTTCCCATCGAGAACACCCTCGAAGGCCCGGTGAGCGTCACCCTCGACGCCCTCGCGTTCGACGTCGACCTGCTCATCGAGGGCGAGCTCGAGATCCCGATCCAGCTCGTCTTCGCGGCCCGTTCCGGCGTCGCGATCGGCGACGTGGAGCTCGTCCGCTCGCACCACGTCGCGCTCGGGGCGTGCCGGCGTTGGCTCGCCAGGAACCTCCCCGACGCCGAGCGCCAGCAGAGCAGCTCGACCGCACGGGCGGCGGAGCTCGTCGCGGCGTCGGATCGCCCGGAGGGGGCGATCCTGAACCCCCTGGCGGCCGAGCGCTACGAGCTCGACGTGCTCGCCCGTGACATCGCCGACCGCGACGGCAACGTCACCCGGTTCGTCGTCGTGAGCGACCGGGTCCCGCAGCCCACGGGGTGGGACAAGACGTCGCTCGTCGTGTTCATCGAGGAGAACCGACCGGGCGCGCTCCTCCAGCTGCTCGAGATCTTCGCCGAGCGGGACCTGAACCTCACGAAGATCGAGTCGCGTCCGACCAAGGAGGAGCTCGGCGAGTACTGCTTCTTCGTGGACGTCGAAGGTCACGTCGCCGACGAGCGCGTCGGCGACGC
>JBOHEE010000315.1:0-4338 GCA_050700895.1 Nitriliruptorales bacterium
GGCGTCAGGTGCTCCTCGAGGTCGACGTGGTCGGCCTCGGCGACCTCGTGCGGCCCCGGGGAGCGCGGGAAGAACGTCCGGGTGACCTCGTTCACCTTCGTGTCCGTGCACTGGGCCGACAGGATGACCGCGACGAGCAGCTCCCAGCGGTTCGAGAACTCGAGCGCGATCTTGGCGTCCGGGTTCGCCTCGGCGAGCCGGTCGAGGACGACCGGGGCGCGCTTCGTCTTGCCGCTGTCACGGGAGAGGTCTGCCATCGCCGCCGCAGGCTACGGGAACCTGCGCCCGGCCCTGAACGGGCTCGCCGTGGGCCTGAGCGCGTACCTCAGCCGCCCGTGAACGCGGGAACGATCCACAGGCCGGCGCCCGTCAGACGAAATCCGTCCGGCCATATGGGTTATCATATGGGTCATGGCCCGCAGAGAGGTGCTCGTCCAGCTCGACGATGATCTCGTGGCGCGCCTGGATGCCCTGGCCGCAGCGCAGGGAATCAGCCGCTCGCAGTTGCTGCGCCGCGGTGCCCGGGCCGTCCTGGAGGCCGAGGACCAAGCCCGCGCCGACGAGCAGCTCAGGGACGCCTATCGACGCCAGCCCCAGGATCCGTTGCTGGTCGAGGCCGCGGCCAGCCTCGCCGCCGAGACGGCGCCTGATTGGTAGCGCGCGGCGAGATCTACTGGGCCGATCTCGGCCCGCCTGCGGGACGCCGTCCCGTCGTCATCCTTACCCGCGACGCCGCCCTCGACGTGCTCCGCTCGGTCACCTGCGCTCCCATCAGCCGCACTCTCAGAGCCATCCGCTCCGAGGTAGAGGCCGGGGCGGACGAGGGGCTGCCGGAGGTGAGCGCGATCAGCTGCGACAACGTCATCACGATCCCGCGGGACCGGCTCGATCGGCGGCCGGCTGGTCGACTCGGCGACGTCAAGCGGGCCGAACTCGACCAGGCGCTGCGCTACGCCCTCGACATCCGGTGCTGACCAGAACCGACGCGGCCATCGATGCTGTCGTGCCACCAAGCCAACAGAAGATCAACGGCTGGCTGGGACCTCCGCCGATTGCCAGGCTGTCTCCGGCTCGCCGCAGGCGATTGCGATGGCCTCGCGGACGTCGCGGTTCCGGGAGACGCGACCGGTCAGGACGATCGCGAAGTCGTCGACCTCCAGGCTTTCGGCAACTGCGCGCAAGCGCGCGATGGTGTCGGCGACGAGATCGGCGATCCCCGGCGCCATCCGGCCGTCGTCGAGGAGCGCCGCGACCGGCAGGATGCGGTCCTCGTGGAGGAGCAGTCGCCGCGGGCGATGACGCACCCGCTCGGCGACGAAGAGACTGACCCGGTCGTCCGCGATCCTGATGACTGCCTGACGCATCGACGACGACGCTACGCGAGTCAGGCGGCCAAACGGTTACGGCGAGGCGATCTCGAGCGGAACGCTTCGTCAGGCTTGTGGCGGACGCCGAAACGGGACGCAACCGGTCCCTCCGCCCGCGGGCTCCTCAGTCCGGGGGTGCGATCGGGAGGGTGACGCGGAACGTGGTGCCCTGCCCGAGGATGCTCTCGACGCGGACAGTGCCGCCGTGGCGCTCGGCGGCGTGGCGCACGATCGACAGGCCGAGCCCGGTCCCGCCGGCCTCGCGGGATCGGGCGACGTCGACGCGGAAGAAGCGCTCGAAGATCCGGTCGAGGTCCTGACGTGCGATGCCGATGCCGGTGTCGCTGACCCGCAGCTCCCAGGATCCGTCCGCCCGGCGCACCTCGACCTCGACCCGCCCCTCCCGCCGGTTGTAGGCGATCGCGTTGTCGACGAGGTTGGCGACGACGAGCCGGACGTCCTCCTCGACCGCGGCCGTCATCGCCCGGTCCGGCACGGTCACCTCCACCGAGAGCGCGCCTTCCTCGGCTTCCCGGGCGCGACGGCCGACCTCGTCGCGCACGATCGCGGCGAGGTCGACGGCGGTGCGTGAGTCCTCGGCCACCGCCTCCTCGAGGCGGCGCAGGTCGATGAGGTCATGGACGAGGTGGCTCAGCCGCTCCGCCTCCTGCTCGAGGTGCGCGGCGAGCTCCACGGCTCGAGCGGGGTCCCGCGGGATCGTCGTGGTCAGCGCCTCGGCGAGGGCCTGGATCCCCGACGCCGGGGTCTTCAGCTCGTGCGACGCGTTCGCGACGAAGTCGCGGCGGACGGCGTCGACGAGGCGGCGGTCGGTGCGGTCGGTGACGAGCAGGATGACCTCGTCGCCGATGGGGGCGGCCAGCGACGCGAGGTCGCGGTCCCCGATGCGCATCTCGACCTCGACGGGCCGGCCGAGCGCCCGCGCCTCGTCGACCGAGCCGGCGAGCTGCGCGCTGCCGAGCGCCTGGGCCGGGGTGTACGCGGTGTCGGCGCGCAGGCTGAAGCGTCGTCGGGCACGGGCGTTCGCCCGCACCAGACGGCCGTCCGCGGCGAAGAGCAGCGCGGGCTCGCGCATCGCGTCGACGAGCTCCTCCCGCAGGGTCCGCGCGCGAGCCAGCCGGTCACCCCGCTGGTCGTAGGCCGCCCCGAGGGCGTTCAGCGCGATCGCGAGGTGCACCCAGGGTCCCGTGTGCGGGGTCGGAACCGGACGGTGACGGTCCAGGCCGAGCCAGTCGTTGACGGCCTGGGCGAGACGATCCACCCGGGCGCGCTCCACCGTCCAGAGCACCATCGCAGCGGCGCCCCCGAGCGCGACCCCGACCACCGCGGCGACCGGAAGCGAGAGGCCGGCCACCGTCATTGCGGCGAGGACCGCCGCCGCAGGGACGAGGAGCAGCAGCAGCGTCCGCGTCATCGGTCCGTGAGCTCCTCGGCGAACCGGTAGCCGACGCCGCGGACCGTCGTGATCCGCTCCGGGTCGTGGGGGTCGCGCTCGACGCGGGTGCGGAGGCGGCGGATGTGGACGTCCAGGGTCTTCGTGTCGCCCACGTAGTCCGGCCCCCAGATCTCGTCGATGAGCTGCCCGCGGGTGAGGACGAGGCCGGCGTTCTCGACGAGGTACTCGAGCAGGTCGAACTCCTTCGGGGGGACGTCGACCGGGTCCCCCTCGACGGTGACCTCGTGGCGAGCGCGGTCGACGCGGACCCCGGCGGACTCGACCGCGGTCGGCGCCTCGGCGGGCAGGGCGGGACGGCCGCGGCGCAGGACGGCGCGGATCCTCGCGACGAGCTCGCGGGTCGAGAAGGGCTTCGTCACGTAGTCGTCCGCGCCGAGCTCGAGTCCGACGACACGGTCCACCTCGGCGCTCTTCGCCGTCAGCATGATGATCGGGACGTCGCTGCGGGACCGGAGGTCACGGCAGATCTCGGTGCCGGAGCGGCCCGGGAGCATGAGGTCGAGGACGACGAGGTCGGGGCGTCCACGCTCCCACGCCGGGACCGCCTGCCGCCCGTCGCGGACCCAGCCGATCTCGAACCCCTCCGCCTCGAGCGAGGCGCGGAGGCCCTCCGCGATGGCGGGCTCGTCCTCGACGAGCAGGATCCTCGTCACCGGCGGTAGGGCCCTCCGGTGCGGTCGGGAGCGTTGCTCGAGAGCTCGATCATGTCGCCGGTCACGGCGAAGATGGTCGCCTCGCCGATGTCGACGCCGTGGTCCCCGTAGCGTTCGATCTGGCGCGACACGAGGATCATCCGCGTCGCCCACTCCAGGTAGCGCTCGTCGCGGGCGGCGCGCTCGACGAGGCGACGGAAGAGCCCGATGTTCAGGTCGTCCACCCCGTCGTCGAGGCCGGGCAGCCGCTGCGCCGCCTCGACGTCGAGCCGGCCGAACGACGCGATGGCGCTCCTGCCGACCTCCATCGCGATCGAGGCCATCTCGCGGAGCTGGCCGGCGAGCTCGACGTCCTCCTTGTACGGGGCGGACCACTTGCCCATCTTGGCCACGTTCAGGGCGTAGTCGCCCATCCGCTCGAGGTGGATGTTGACGTGGAGCATCGCGGACAGGAGGCGGAGGTCGCTCGCGACCGGCGCCTGGAGGGCCATGACGCGCACGACGCGGCTCTGCACGTCCGCGTAGTCGCTGTCGATCCCGTCGTCGGCGCGGATGACCTCGTTCGCGAGCTCGGCATCCTCGTTCACGAGGGAGTCGACGGCGCGGTCCAGCATCGTGACCACCGTGTCGCCCATGGAGAGCAGCCGGTCCACCAGCCGGTCCATCTCACCGTGGAAGTCCTCGCGCATGGGTCTCTCCTTCAGGAGGCTGGCGTCCGGCTCCGGCGCACGCCTGGCCGGCCCAGATCGCCCTTGGCGGCGTTGCGGACTCGCTTGCGCAGCGCTGCTACGCGGCGCTCGCCGCGTCTTGCCAGTCGACGATCTGTCCTCGCCCAGCCGCACAC
>JBOHEE010000316.1:0-9472 GCA_050700895.1 Nitriliruptorales bacterium
CGGCCGTCGAACACGACCGCCTTGCCCGACTCGTCGACGAGCTTGACGCCGTCCTCGGTCTCGCGGGTGTTCGCGAGCAGATCCCGCAGCTCGCTCTCGCGGCAGCCGTCGAAGACGGGGCTCGCCAGCTTCACGGGACCGAGGACGTCCTTCCAGTCCGTCTCCCAGTCGGTGTCCTTGAACCAGTCCGGCTTCGCGGAGAACTTCCAACCGTTCTTGGCCGCCCAGCCGAGGTGCGTCTCGAGCACCTGGCCGACGTTCATCCGCGACGGAACCCCGAGCGGGTTCAGCACGATGTCCACCGGCGTGCCGTCGGCGAGGAACGGCATGTCCTCGACGGGCAGGATCTTCGAGATGACGCCCTTGTTGCCGTGGCGGCCGGCGAGCTTGTCGCCCTCGGCGATCTTGCGCTTCTGGGCGACGAACACGCGGACGAGGTCGTTCACGCCGGGCGGCAGCTCGTCGCCGTTCGCGCGGGCGAAGCGCTTGATGCCGATGACGACCCCGCCCTCGCCGTGGGGGACCTTCAGCGAGGTGTCGCGCACCTCGCGCGCCTTCTCGCCGAAGATCGCGCGGAGCAGGCGCTCCTCGGGGGTCAGCTCGGTCTCACCCTTCGGGGTGACCTTGCCGACGAGGATGTCGCCGGGCTGCACCTCGGCGCCGATGCGGATGATCCCCTCGTCGTCGAGGTTGGCGAGGACCTCCTCGCCGACGTTCGGGATGTCGCGGGTGATCTCCTCGGGTCCGAGCTTCGTCTCGCGGGCGTCGACCTCGTACTGCTCGATGTGGATCGAGGTCAGCTCGTCCTCGCGGACGAGCCGGGACGAGACGATGATCGCGTCCTCGTAGTTGAAGCCCTCCCACGACATGAACGCGACGAGCAGGTTGCGCCCGAGCGCGAGCTCGCCCTGGTCGGTCGAGGGTCCGTCGGCGAGGACGTCGCCCTTCTTCACCTTCTGGCCCTCGGTGACGATCGGGCGCTGGTTGAAGCAGGTGCCCTGGTTCGTCCGCTCGAACTTCGACAGGTCGTAGCGGTCGAGCCCGTCGTCCTCGTTCTTCACGTAGATGTGGTCGGAGGCCACCTCCACGACGACGCCCGGGGTGTGGCAGAGGACGACGTCGCCGGCGTTCTTCGCCGCGCGCTCCTCCAGGCCGGTGCCGACGAGCGGCGAGTCGCTGCGGACGAGGGGGACGGCCTGGCGCTGCATGTTCGCGCCCATCAGCGCGCGGTTCGCGTCGTCGTGCTCCAGGAAGGGGATGAGCGCCGCCGCGACGGACACGATCTGCCGCGGCGAGACGTCCATGTAGTCGACCTCGGAGCCGGGGACCTCGCGGACCTCGCCGCCCTTCGCCCGGACGAGCACGAGCTCGTTCGCGAAGCGCGAGTACGTGTCGAGGGGTGCGTTCGCCTGGGCGATGATGTAGCGGTCCTCGAGGTCGGCGGTGAGGTACTCGATGTCGTCCTTGACCTTGCCGTCCTCGACCTTGCGGTACGGCGTCTCGATGAAGCCGAACTCGTTGATCCGTGCGTACGTCGCGAGCGAGCCGATCAGGCCGATGTTCGGGCCCTCCGGCGTCTCGATCGGGCACATGCGCCCGTAGTGCGACGGGTGGACGTCGCGCACCTCGAACCCGGCGCGCTCACGCGACAGACCACCCGGGCCGAGCGCGGACAGACGCCGCTTGTGGGTCAGTCCCGCGAGCGGGTTGGTCTGGTCCATGAACTGGCTGAGCTGGCTCGTGCCGAAGAACTCGCGGATCGCCGACACGACCGGACGGATGTTGATGAGGGTCTGCGGCGTGATCGCCTCGAGGTCCTGGGTGGTCATGCGCTCGCGTACGACCCGCTCCATCCGCGACAGGCCGATACGGACCTGGTTCTGGATGAGCTCGCCGACCGAGCGCAGGCGCCGGTTGCCGAAGTGGTCGATGTCGTCGACCCAGTAGCGGTCCTCGCCGAGGTGGAGCTTGACGAGGTAGGAGATCGTCGCGAGCACGTCCTCCTTGGTGAGGACGTGGCTGCCCGGGACCTCCCAGCCGAGGGTCTCGAACTCCTCGGTGAGCTTCTTGTTGACCTTGTAGCGTCCGACCCGCGCGAGGTCGTAGCGCTTGTTGTTGAAGAACATGTTGACGAGGAGGTTGCCCGCCTGCTCCGCGCTCGGCGGCTCGCCGGGCCGGAGCTTCTTGTAGATCTCCTCGAGCGCCGCCGCGGGGGTCGGCGCGGTGCGGTCCTTGTCGAGGGTGAGCTGGATGGACTCGACGCCGCCGAAGAACTCGAGGATCTCCTCGTCGGGGATCTCCTCCTCGAGCACGTCCTTGGGCGCGAGCTCGTAGTCGCCGGTCTCCTCGTTGCGGACGATCGCCTTCAGGGCGCGGTAGAAGACCGTGATGTGCTGCTTGCGCTTGCGGTCGACGCGAACCGCGACGAGGTCGCGCTTGTCGACCTCGAACTCGAGCCAGGCGCCGCGGGCCGGGATGATCTTGCACCCGAACACGTCCCGGCCGGTGGACTTGTCGATCGAGGTGTCGTAGTAGACGCCGGGCGAGCGGACGAGCTGGCTGACGACGATGCGCTCGGTCCCGTTGACGATGAACGTGCCCTTGTCGGTCATGATCGGGAAGTCGCCCATGAAGACCGTCTGGGCCTTGATCTCGCCGGTCTCGACGTTCGTGAACTCGGCGGTCACGAAGAGCGGCGCGCCATAGGTGATGTCCTTCTCCTTGCACTCGCCCTCGGAGAACTTCGGCTCCTCGAAGCGGTGGTCGGAGAAGCTGAGCGACATCTTCGCCTGGCTGTCCTCGATGGGGGAGATCTCGGCGAGGATGTCACCCAGGCCCTCCTCGAGGAGCCACCGGAACGAGTCGCGCTGGATCGCGAGGAGGTCGAGCTCCTCGAGCGGCAGCGGCTCGGGCAGCTTCGAGAAGCTCAGGCGCTGATCGACGGTGACGGCCAACGGGTTCCTCCTGCTTGAGGATCGGCTCTCGGGCTGCGCGGGCGTCGGGGACGCTTCGCGGTTCTGTCTCGTGGCTCTCGGTGGACGGTGCGCTCGCGAGGCGGGTCTCGAACGCGGAAGCGGTCTCGCTCCGGGTCCACCACCAGGGCAAACACCGCTCCACGTCGGCGTCGACGTCCCGCCCGGGGACGCCGACGTCGCGGCTACCCCGGTCCCGTGGCGAAGGCCCGGACAGGGCCGGGCGCAATGACGTCCGCCGCGGAAGCGACGGAACGCAGAAAGACGACGTACTGAATCAGACGCGACGACACTCGCAGATCGAACCTCTGGATCGGGACGCGGTTCAGTGCACTTCCACACGAGTTGCACGACGTTGCACGGCGGGCGCAGGGCGACCGCTAAACATAGCGGATGCCGGTGCGCCCTGTCAAGGGGCAGGCGCTGTGGCGGAGCATCCCCGAGGGATGCGCCGCCGACTACTTGATCTCGACGGTGGCGCCGGCCGCTTCCAGCTTGGCCTTCGCCTCGTCCGCCTGCTCCTTCGCCACGCCCTCGAGGATCGGCTTCGGCGCCGCCTCCACGAGCTCCTTGGCCTCCTTGAGGCCCAGGCTCGTGAGGCCGCGGACCTCCTTGATGACCTGGATCTTCTTTTCGCCGGCCGACGCCAGGACGACGTCGAACGCGGTCTTCTCCTCCGCGGCCGCCTCGGCGGGAGCGCCGGCGGCGGGAGCGGCGACCGCGACCGGCGCCTGCGCGGTCACGTCGAAGGTCTCCTCGAACTTCTTGACGAGCTCCGACAGCTCCATGAGCGTGAGCTCCTTGAACTGGTCGATCAGCTCGTCGGTGGACAGCTTCGCCATCGTGGTTCCTTCTCTTGCGGTCCGGTTCGGGTGGTCGTGCTGGTCAGGCTTCTCGGATCACTGCTCGGAGGTCTCGTCGTCCTCGGCCTCGGGCTCCTCCGCGGCCTCCGCCGCAGGCTCCTCCTCAGCGGGCTCAGCCTCGGGCTCCCCCGCGGCCTCCGCTGCCGGCTCCTCCCCGGCCGCGCCGCCCTTGTCCTCGAGAGCGGCCATGAGTCGGGCGAGCTGGCTGATGGGTGCCTGGAGCAGGCTCGCGGTGCTGCTGAGCGCCGCGTACATGAGGCCCGCGAGCTTCTGGACGAGCTCCTCGCGGCTCTCGAGGTCGGCGAGCTTGGCCGCGGTCTCGGCGTCGATGAAGCGGCCCTCGAGGATCGCCCCCTTCATGACGAGTTCCGGGTGGTCCTTCGCGAAGCTCCGGATCGCCTTCGCGGGGGCGACCGGGTCCTCGCGGCAGAACGTGAGCGCGGTCGGACCGACCAGGATCTCGTCGAGCTCCTCGAAGCCGGCTTCGTTCGCCGCGATCCTGACGAGCGTGTTCTTGGCGACGACGTGGCGGGCGCCCGCCTCGCGCAGCTTCGCGCGGAGCTCCGCGAGCTCGGTCACGCTCAGGCCGCGGTAGTCGGTGAAGAGCGTCGCCGGGTGCTCGTTGAGCTCGTTGCGGACGCGCTCGACGACGGCGACCTTCTCGGCCCGCGGCTCGCGCTCCGGTGCCGTTGGGGTGGCCACGGCTCCCTCCTGTCTCGGTCTCGGCGTCCTGCAGCGAGAACGCCCTCCGCGCGACCGCAGAGGGCGAACAGGAACGGAGGGCTCCGTCATGCTCACCTGCGCGGGCCGCACCTTGTGGTGGCCTTCGATCCCGCCTGGGCGGGACGACCTCGCGGTCTGCGGTGGCTCGTCTGTCGGCTGCGGATGGTATGGACGGTTCCGACGACCGTCCACTCCGTCAGATCAGTCGGGGCCTACGTTCCGCGCAGCCACGCGAGACTCGTGTGGCTGCGCGGCACTGCTTGAGGCCCCGAACCCCCACGTCAGGCGACCTCGTCCTCCTCGATGAGGTCGCGGCTCTTCGCGGGGTCGACGCGGATGCCCGGCCCCATCGTCGTGCTGATCGTCACGCTGCGGATGTAGCGGCCCTTCGCGGCGGCCGGCCGCTGGCGCACGAGCTCGTCGACGAGCGCCTCGAAGTTGTCGAGCAGCTGGTCGACGGTGAACGAGCCCCTGCCGAGGATGGCGTGGACGTTGCCCTGCCGGTCGGAGCGGTACTCGACCTTCCCGGCCTTCACGTCGGAGACGGCCTTGCCGACGTCCATCGTCACGGTGCCCGACTTCGGGTTCGGCATGAGACCGCGCGGCCCGAGGAGCTTCCCGAGGCGGCCGAGCTTGCTCATCTGGTCGGGGGTCGCGATGACCGCGTCGAGCTCGGCGAGGATGTCGCCCTGCTCGAGCAGCTCGATGAGATCGTCGCCGCCGACGTGGTCGGCGCCGGCCTCCTTCGCCTCCTGGGCCTTCTCCCCGGCGGCGACGACGACGACCGTCGCCTCGGCGCCGGTGCCGTGTGGCAGGACGACCGCGCCGCGGACCATCTGGTCCGCCTGTCGCGGGTCGACGCCGAGCCGGAAGGCCACATCCACGGTCGGGTCGAAGCCGGCCGTGTTGAGATCCGTCAGAAGCTGGAACGCCGCCCGGGGGGCGTAGTTGCGCTCACGGTCGATCCTCGCGTACGCGTCGCGATAGCGCTTGCCGCGCTTCATGTCGATTCCTCCTCCGCGGTGCGAACGGGTGTCAGCCCTCCCGCGCGTCTGTCGTGCGTCAGCCCTCGACGGTGAGCCCCATCGAGCGGGCGGTCCCTTCGATGATCTTCATCGCGCCGTCCATGTCGATGGCGTTGAGGTCGACCATCTTGCGCTCGGCGATCTCGCGCACCTGGTCGCGGGTCACCCGCCCGACGGCATTCTGGGGCTCGCCGGACCCCTTCTCGATGCCCGCCGCCTTGAGGAGCAGCTGCGCCGCCGGCGGCGTCTTCGTGATGAAGGTGAAGGACCGGTCCTCGAAGACCGTGATCTCCACCGGGATCACGTCGCCCTGTTGCGCGCTGGTGCGCTCGTTGAACGCCTTGCAGAACTCCATGATGTTCACGCCGTGCTGACCGAGCGCCGGACCGACCGGCGGGGCCGGCGTCGCCTGCCCAGCCGGGATCTGGAGCTTGATCAGCCCGAGAACCTTCTTCGCCATCTGTGTCTCTCCTAGAGCTTTGCGACCTGTTCGAAGCCGAGCTCGACCGGGGTCTCCCGGCCGAAGATCGACACGAGCACCTTCAGCTTGTGCTGGTCGAGGTTGATCTCGGCGATCGTGCCGGTGAAGTCCGCGAACGGGCCCGACGTGACGCGGACGGTCTCGTTCACCTCGAGGTCGATCTCGGCGACCGGCGCGACCTCCTCGGCCTCCTCCTCCTCGGTCTCGACCTTGTACTCGTCGGGGACGCGGAGGATCTCGGCGACCTCGCGCATCGACAGCGGCAGCGGCTCGCTGCCCTGGGTGCCGACGAAGCCGGTCACCGCCGGGGTGTTGCGCACGACTCCCCAGGTCTCCTTGTCCATGTCCATGCGGACCATGACGTAGCCGGGGAAGACCTTCTTCTGGACCGTCTGCTTCTTGCCCTTCTTGTACTCGGTGACCTCTTCGGTCGGGATGACGACCTCGTAGATCTGGTCCTCGAGCCCGAGGGCCTTGATGCGGCTCTCGAGGTTGTCGCGGACCCGCTGCTCGTAGCCGGAGTAGGTGTGGACGACGTAGAAGTCACCGGAGAGGCGCATGAGGTCGCGCTTGTCGCGCACGTCCTCGAGCGTTCGGACCACGTGGCGGACCGGCTCGGCCTCCGCCGCCTCCTCGGCCTCCTCGACGACCTCGCGCCCTGCGCCCTCGCCGGGCGTCTCCGCCGCGGCGGCGTCGGGACCGGTGAGGCCCTGCCGCGAGACCTCCGAGGCCGCCTCGTCGGCGCCGGCGAGGTCGATGAGCTCGTCGAGGTCGTCGGCGGTCGTGTCGGTGTCGGTGCTCGCGGCCTCCTCCTCCACCGGCTCGGTGGCGGCGTCGGGCTCGTCGGGGGCGGCGTCGTCCTCGGCCATGTCCTCGGTCGTCACGACGTCCGGCTCGGTCGCCGGTCCCTCCGGGGCGCCGTCGAAGGGTGGAGCGGCTTCGGCGAGACCCTCGGCGTGCTCGTCCTCGGTCACCTCGGGAGCGTCGGTCGACTCCACGCTGTCGCGGGCGAGGTCGACGTCCGCCGAGGCTTCGCCCGCCTCCTGCGTGATGTCCTCGAGCGGTGCAGCGTCCGACTCGCCGGACGCGGGGAGGTCGTCCTCCTCGGCGGCGAAGGGGTGCTGGAGCTCGGCGTTCTCCGGAGCCTCCTCCGAGGTCTCGGCGGCGGCTTCCTCGGTCTGCTCCGGTGCCTCGTCGCGAGCGTTGTCAGGCTCGTCGCTGATGTGATCACCTTCCATGCGTGGGCTCTTGCCCGGGGAACGCTTCGGTTGCTCGTCCTTCGAGGACTTCGACGAGACGGCGTCCCCGGGCGGGAACCCCGACGGTCTGTCGTCTCATCTGTCAGCCCCCGAAGATCTGGAACACGACGCGCCCGAACACGAAGTCCATGACGAACACGATGCCCATGAGGGCGGCGGTCGCGACGAGGACGACGACGGTGAACTTGCCGACCTCGCGCCGGTTGGGCCAGGCGACCTTTCGCAGCTCACCGCGGACCTCGCGCAGGTACTCGCCGGGGGCGGTGCGCCCTTCACGGCGGCCAAGCGCCTCCTGGTCGGCCATGCGTTGGCCCTCGGTGCGCTGCGCGGCCCGCTCTTCGCGAGCGCGCTGTCGCCTGGTGTCGCGGCTCATCGGCACCTCGTCGGTCTGTCGTGTGTCGTACGCCGGAGTCGGTCACCGGCGGCACGGCCTGTCTGGGCATGGGCCCTTCCGGGTCCAGCAGGGGAGGTGGGACTCGAACCCACAACCGCCGGTTTTGGAGACCGGAACTCTGCCAATTGAGCTACTCCCCTGAGCAGCTTGGTCCCGGGAGGAGCGCTCCGCGGGGACAGCCACGAGGGTACGGGCGTTCCGCGGTGGATGCGCCTCAGCGTGTCGGCTTCGAGGGCTGGCGCGCACGACCACACGTGGAAACGCTGCCCACCCGGGGCAGCGCGACCAGCCTAGCCGAACCCCCCACATGCGGCAACGCCGGTTCAGAGGCGGGCGCGGCCGGTTCCCCGCAGGATCTGGGTTCCGTCGTCGAGCCGCCCCCAGAGCCCGATCGTGGCGACGCCGTCCTCCACCTCGGTCACCGTCCCGCCGAAGGACGCGGCGACGCCGGTCGGCCACGGCTTCGAGAACCGGACCCTGATCTCGATCACGCGCTCGGGCCCGCCGGCCCAGGCCGTGAGCATCCGGGAGGCGAGCCCCATCGAGTACATCCCGTGGGCGATGACCCCGCCGGTCGGGCTGACCTGCGCGGCGAACTTCGGGTCGTAGTGCAGGGGGTTGAAGTCCCCTGAGGCCCCCGCGTACTGGACCGAGTTCACGAGCTCGTGGGTCTGGGCGACCGTCGGCAGCTCGTTGCCCACCTCGACCTGGTCGGGCATCAGCTCGCCACCTCCTCCGCGGCCGAGCCCAGGAAGACGATCGTGTTCTCGGAGCGGACCGCGAGGGAACCGTCGTCGGCGAACCGGCAGTCGATCTCGAGGGTGAGGAACTCGTTGCGGCCACGCGCGGTGATCGAGGCGATCCGCGGCGTGCACTCGACCACGTCGCCCGGCCGCAGCGGCCGCTCGCCGTACTCGTACGCCTGCGAGCCGTGGACGAGGACCGGGTGGAAGCCGAGCTCCGGGTCGGCGAAGACCGCGGCGACGCCGGGGGAGGTGATGGTGAAGGTCGCGGCGAAGGTCGGCGGGGCGACGCAGTCGTCGCCGTCGGAGAAGTAGCGCGGGTCGCTCTCGCCGAGCGCCGCCGCGTACTCCTTGATCTTCACCCGAGTGATCCCGTAGCGGTACGTGGGGTACTCGGCTCCGGCCTTGTCGCGGTTCAACGCCACCCGGGACCCCGCTCAGCGCGTCTCGCGGTGGGGCTGGTGGGTGCGACACCGCGGGCAGAACTTGCGCAGCTCGATCCGCTCGCGCTGGTTCTGCTTGTTCTTCGTCGTGATGTAGTTGCGCTCCTTGCACTCTGTGCAGGCGAGCGTGATCTTCGGTCGCTTGTCGCTCTTGGGCATCGTCGTCTCTCTGTCGTTCCGCGTTCAAGAGTCCGGGGGTATGCCCCGTCTCGTACGCCGCTACCCCCTGGCGCTCCCAACAGGGCAGTGACGGAGGGCCGCGGGAGGCTGCTGAGGATCTGCGGTCCAGGCAACTGCGGCAGGCGGCGGTGAGGGAGGTTGGTCCGGGGGCGACTGCTCTTGACGGTTTGGAGCCCCAGGGCCAACCTCCCGTCCGCCGCCGGAGCTGATGTGTTTACCTCCCATGCGTGGGCTCCTGCCCGGGGAACGCTTTCGGTGCCTCACTTGAGGATCTTGATGACGCGGCCGGCGCCGACGGTGCGGCCACCCTCGCGGATCGCGAACCGCAGCCCCTCGTCCATCGCGATCGGGGAGATCAGCTCCACCGTCATCTCGGTGTTGTCACCCGG
>JBOHEE010000317.1:0-8841 GCA_050700895.1 Nitriliruptorales bacterium
GGCTCGCGTGCAACCGCTACCTCGACGACGCCGTGCAGGACTGGGCGTTCTGCTCGCTGCGCTGGTCGGGCTGGGCCCGCGAGCACTACGACACCCTGCGCGCCCGCGGCAAGGGCCACCACGCCGCTCTGCGCAGCCTCGGCGTCCGCTGGCTCACCATCCTGTGGACCTGCCTCGACCGCGGCGTGACCTACGACGAGACCCTCCACCAGGCCAACCGCCAGCGCGCCCGAGAGCAACTCGCCGCCTGAGGTTGACAAAGGATGTCTCACGTCTGGTCCCTCCTTCGCAACCACCTGTCAACTGCAACCGTACCGCAACCGCGCGCAGTCGTCCGACGTCCCCCGCGCCACCTCACCACCTGAGTCGCAGTGCGCATCCATCCCGACAGGTGGGTACAGCTACGCACACGACGCAGGGGTAGGACTCTGCGGGCCGGGCGGCGAATCCCTCAGCGACGACACGTCCCGACCACGCCCGGGAGCATCCGATGCCGCACGTTGTCCGCTGTCGCCTCGCGCCCTTCGCCGGCGCCACGGTCCTCGCCCTCGTCACCCCGCTGGTGCCCGCCCGGGCTCAGACCGCCCCGACCGCGGCGATCACCCAGGAGCTCCTCGCCGAGTGCGACGACTTCGACCCGGCGGCGTGCCTCCTGCCGTTCCCGAACGACGTCTGGACGCGCGAGGACCCGACGACCGACACCGGCAAGCGGGTCGCGATCCCCACCTCCGCGACGCCGACGAACACGGCCGGAAAGCCGATCGACACCACCGAGTGGAACCGCAACGACGGCTTCTCGCCCGGCGCGCTCGTCATCACGGTCGTCCCGAACGTCGACCTGGAGGCCTCGGGGGCGCCGCCGCTCACCGACCTCCCGTCGTCGCTCGATCCCGACTCGCCGATCGTCCTCCTGAACGCCGACACCGGGGAGCGCCACCCGTTCTGGGCCGAGCTCGACGCCTGGAACGAGGACCTCGGGCAGAGCCCGATCCTCATCCGCCCGGCGCGGAACCTCGAGCACGGCGCCCGCTACATCGTCGCATTGCGTGACCTCGTCGACCGTGACGGCAACCCGATCGAGGCCCGGCGGTCCTTCGAGAACTTCCGCGACGGCCCACCTGGCAGGGGCGAGCCGCCCGCGAAGGGCCGCCGCGCCCACATGGAGGACATCTTCTCCCGCCTCGCCGACGCCGGCGTCGAGCGCGACGACCTCTACCTCGCCTGGGACTTCACCGTCGCCTCCGCCCGCAGCATGTTCGAGCGCGTCATCCACATGCGCGACGACGCGTTCGCCGACCTCGGCGACGCCGCCCCGAACTTCGTCATCGACGAGGTCGAGGAGCAGCCCGACGACCGCATCGCCCGGCGCATCACGGGGCGGGTCGAGGTGCCGAACTATCTCGATCGTCCCGGCGGCCCGCCGACCTCGCGGCTGAACAACCACACCGACCCCGACGGGGTCCCGACGCGCTTCGCCGGGGACGGGACCGTCATGGCGCCGTTCTGGTGCAACGTGCCGCGCGCCACCACCGAGGATGCCTCCGATCCCGACGCCGAGCTGACCCCGGGCCGCGCCGGCCTCTACGGGCACGGCCTGCTCGGCACCGGGGAGCAGGTGTCGAACAGCTACGTGCGGCTGTTCGCCGACGAGCACAACTACTCGTTCTGCGCCACGTCGTGGTGGGGGATGGCGACCGAGGACGTGCCGAACATCGCCACGATCCTCGCCGACATGTCGAACTTCCCGACCCTGCCGGACCGCTCGCAGCAGGGCTTGCTGAACTTCCTCTTCCTCGGGCGGGCGATGATCCACCCCGACGGCTTCCTCGCCGACGACGCCTTCCGCCACGCGAACGGAGAGGCGCTGTGGGACGCCTCCGACCTCTTCTACCACGGCAACAGCCAGGGCGGGATCATGGGCGGGGCGCTCATGGCGATCGGCCAGGACTTCACCCGCGGCATCCTCGGCGTCCCGGGGATGAACTACTCGACGCTGCTCGACCGCTCGGTGGACTGGGACCCGTTCCACGAGATCTTCGCCAACTTCTACCCGGACCGGCTCGACCAGCAGATCGTCTTCTCGATGATCCAGATGCTGTGGGACCGGGCCGAGGCGAACGGCTACGCGCACCACATCACCGACCCCTACGACGAGAACACGCCGGCGAAGACCGTCATGCTCCAGGTCGCGTTCGCCGACCACCAGGTCACGATGACGGCGGCGGAGGTGGAGGCGCGGACGGTCGGGGCGTCGATCCACCAGCCGGCGCTCGACCCCGGCCGCCACTTCGACCCGAACCCGTACTGGGGCATCCCCGCGATCCCCTACGACGCGGAGGGCCGCTGGGACGGCTCGGCGATGATCGTGTGGGACTCGGGCAACGACACCCCACCGGTCGAGAACCTCCCGCCGCGGGAGGACCGCTTCCCCGACCCGCACGGCCACCCGCGGCGGGACCCCGACGCGATGCGGCAGATGTCGCTGTTCCTCAAGACGAACGGCTGGATCCAGGACGTCTGCTTCGGCCCCTGCTACACGGTGCAGCACCCCGCCAAGTAGCCGTCGCTCGCGGCTGTGCAGGGCGCCGTCGTGGCTCTGGACAGGTACTCCCATGAAGAACTAATCCGTCAGCGGCTCCAGGATCGCTGCGGCCTGGTCGTGCCCGGGGTGGCTGAGGTCGAGGTGATCCGGTCTCGTCAGGTCGAGCGGGGTGCGGTCCTGCTCGTCGCGGAGGTTCGGGTCCGCGCCGTGGGCGAGCAGCCGCCGAACGCTGGCGGGTCGGCCGTTGCGGGACGCCACGCGGAGCGCCTGGCGTCCGAAGTGCTCGTCGATGGCGTCAACGGGGGTCCCGGCCGCGACGAGCTCGTCGATGACGTCGAGGCGCTCGTGGTCGGCCGCCATGACGAGGGATCGGATGCGCGCCTGGATCGGGGTGTCGGCGGTGAGCCAGCCGCGGACGTCGCCGACCGCCGCAGCCTCCTCGATGCTCCGGACGCGCGCCCCCGCCGCGGCGAGCAGGTCGACGACGTCGGTCATCCCGAAGACGGCTGCGTGGAGGAGGGCCGTGCCGCCGGGCGCGCCCCCGGCGTCCGGGGCGGCGACAGCGTCGATCGCGGCGCCCGCCTCCAGCAGCGTCCTGGCGACCTCGACGTCCCCGTAGCTCGCGGCGGTGATGAGGGGGGTCTCGGTGTCGTCCGGGTGCCCGTCGACCGCTGCCCCCGCCGCGATCAGCTCGCGTGCGACGTCCGCGGTCCCGGCCGGTCCTGGCGGCAGGCCGAGTCGGCCGGCGTCGAAGCGCAGCATCGCCACGTAGTTCAGAGGCGCCACCCCGAGCGGGTGGTCGCACCAGCGCTCCATCTTCTCGCTGACGAGCCCCGGGTCCTCGGTCAGCAGCCGCCGCAGCCGCGCCGTGTCGCGGTCGTTGAGGATCTCGCGCCGCTCCACCTCGAGCTTCAGCCGCCTCCAGCTTGCGAACCCATACTCGCGGGCGACTGCGAGCTGGGCGGAGGCGAGGATCTGGCGATCGGACACTGCGCGGATCCGGGCCGATGCATCCGGATCGCCGCTCTTGGCGGCGCGCAGCAGGTCCTTCGCCTGGCGACGGAGCTGACGGAGGTCGGGGCGTGAGGAAAGCTCAGCGGACATGACGTCTCCTTCACCGGCCGGGGTTCGCGCTCCAGGCCGAAGGAGAGCATCACGTGCATTCTGAACTGCTGGAGGGGTGGACTCGGTCCTGCCCGCGAACCCGGCGGCGCCCCCACGCGCCGGCCTGACGGTAGCAGGCCGCCTCATCCGGTTTGCCGGACGCGAGGCCTACGAGGCCCCGGCGCAGCGACTATGACGGAGCGGGGGCGTCGCTGGTCAGCTCGACGCGCTGCGTGGCCCGGAACCGCCAGGGCCACGACCACGGGGTCGCATCGATCACGCGAAGCCGCGAGTCGCCCAGGTGCTCGACCGGGTCCGGCACGTCGGCGTGCAGACGCGATCGTGGTCGGAGATCCCAGATGAGCGCGTGACCGCCGGGGCGCAGCACCCGTCCGACCTCGGACAGGCCGGCGGCGGGATCGGCCCAGTGATGCATGGAGAGGGTGCTGACGACGACGTCGAATGAGCCGTAGGGGAAGGGCAGCGCGGCGGCGTCGCCGACCCGGAAGGTCGGTCGAGGCGCGTCCCCCGTCCAGGACATCGTTTCGCTCTGCTCGCGGGCGAGTTCGATCATCGGCGGGTCGAGGTCGACGCCGGTGACGTCGAGGTTGTGGTCGTGCGCGAGCCGGAGGGCGAGGTGACCGGGCCCACAGCCCACCTCGAGCACCCTGGCACCCGTCCGCGTTGCCGCGGCGACGTCGGCGGCCACGCCGCGGTAGAAGCCTCGCATGGCAACCCGGGTCGCGATGTCGTAGAAGCGCGGGTTGCCGACGAGGAGATCGCCGTCGTGGTGCGAGTGGGCGCCTCTCAGGTGTCTCACGACGGCAGCGGCCGCGACGGCGGGGACCGCGGCGAGGAGCAGCGTGCGCAGGCGGACCATGCCGCGATGTTACGAGCACCAGGCGGCACGGAGGAGCCGAGCCCTCACGCCAGGATGACGGCGACCCCGAGCTAGGCGGGGTCGGCCGGGTGGGCGGGTTCGAACAGTTCGACGAGGTTGCCGTCGGGGTCGGCGAGGAGGACTTGGCGCCCGCCGGGGCCACGACGTCGCTGTGGAAGGACAACCCGGCCTCGCGGAGCCGCGTGATCTCGGCGTCGAGGTCGTCGAAGGTGAGGTGGATGCGGTTGCGGTCGGCGGTGGTCGCGGTGTCGTCAGGAGTTGCGCGGGCGCCGGAGCTCGCGGGGCCGGACAGCAGGAGCCGCAGAGGGCCGCGGACGACGTCGGCGAAGGCGGGTGCCGCGCTGGTGTTCACCGTGAAGCCGACGTGGGTGGTGTAGAAGTCGATGGCCGCACGCACGTCATCGACGAGGTATCGGACGCTGGCGTACTGGTCTGGTCTGGTCCGGTCACGGCACAAGCCTCCTCAACTGGGTTGAGCTTTCTCGCCTAGTCCAGCACCGACTGGTTCGCAAGTCCCGCGCCCGCGCATCTGCCACCTGCTGGCCCCATCGGCGAACTAGGCTGCGGGCGCCGGTCCTGCGGGCCGTCCGTGGCGCTGATCACGGGTCGAGCCGGCCATCGCTCTCCGCTGTCCGACACGGCGGAGGCGCTCTCATGACCATTCCGGTACTCGTCGCTCTCGGCATCGGCGCGGCGATCGCGATCCAGGCGGTCGCGATCAGCAGCTTGACGGGCGCGGTCCATCCGCTCGCCATCTCCCTCTCACTGCTGGTGTCCGGCCTCGTCGTGGGGATCGGCTGGGCGACCGTCCACGGTGCCTGGCCGGAGGTGCTCGTCGTCGCCCGGCAGTGGTGGTGGTTGCCGCTCGGAGCCGCGGGATGGGCGATCGTCGCCGCGCTGGGCTGGACGGTGGCCCGGCTC
Source organism: Nitriliruptorales bacterium (assembly GCA_050700895.1). Classification (GTDB taxonomy): domain Bacteria; phylum Actinomycetota; class Nitriliruptoria; order Nitriliruptorales; family JAHWKO01; genus JBOHEE01. Next base: position 5,469 of record JBOHEE010000317.1, read on the forward strand.
GGTGCCGCTGCCGGGTTGTCGCTGATCGTGGCCGCCCAGCTCACGGCAGCGCTCGTCATCGACGCGGGCAGGGGACACGCCCTCGTCGGCCCGCGCAGCCTCGCGGGAGCGGCGCTCCTCGTGGTCGGCGCCGCCCTGCTGGGCTCGGCTCAGGCCGGGGGTGGAACGACGGGGACGTGAAAGGGGATCGGGCGCACCTCGACGTTGCGTCCCGCGAGGAGCCGCTCGGCCTCGTCTCGCTCGGGTGCGTCGACCGACGTGGACATCCCGGCCGGGGCTCTCGCGTGCAGCCCTGTCGCGCCGAACAGGGCGCGTCCCGCCAACTGCTGGGTGACGTCGCCGCGGAGTCGGTGCCGTACCGCACGCCACCCCTCTGCCCACAACGCGGAGGCCCAGCGTCGAGGGATCTCGTAGTCCAGTGTCGTGTGAATCTCGGCGTTGAGTCCGAAGCCGGTGGCCTCCGGGGCGGTCAGATCTGCGGTGCGGGGAGTGGTCCGGACCGTCACCACGGCGTGGAACAGCTCCTCGAGCCGCTCCGCGGGTACGACCTTCACCGGCGCCCTCAGGAGCTTCTCGACGAGCGCGCCGTCGAACGACTCCTCAGCGAGATAGCAGGTTCCTCTCGGTTCGACCAGGTCGAACCGACCGCCGCCGGGGTCTGTCACGTCGTTGACGCTGGAGTACCACCACACCGCCGGCGACTCCGACAAGCGATGGAGCCGCGCTACTGGCCCGGCCTCCGGGAATCCCTCAAGATCGTCGGGCGGACCTGCGAGGCCGGTGCCCCTCACCCGGTCGCCCGCTCGGCACGCTCCGCTGCCTCGACCGCGGCGCGCTCCTCGACGCCGAGGGAGGCAGCCACCTCGCCTGCAGCAGCCATGACCCGACTCACGTGGCCGGCCTCCAAGAGCCTCAGCGGGGTCATGCCATCCAGCTCGGGATCCGAGGTGGTGAGCCAGGTAGCGATCGTCCAACCGGCGACGGGACGCTCGGCGCTATAGCCGGCGGCCTGCAGCACTGCCGGCAGCGCCCGAAGGATCGCCTCGCGGAACTGCCAGACGGGATAGACCATCCGATGACGGCCCGATCCGTCGGAGGCCAGTCGCAGTCCGAGAAGGCGCCCGGCGCCCACGCGCTGCGACACCGCCTGTTTCGTCACCCCCCCGAGGGCCGCTCGAGCGCCGTCGGTGTCATAGAACGGGCCGACATCGTTGGCCCATGCCTGCCCGGATGCGGCGTAGATCGCGGCGCGACGTCCCGCGTCCTCAGGATCCGTCTCGGGCGTGCCATATCGGAGCAGCTGCTCGCGGAGTCGGCGTTCGTAGACGCGGGCGGACCTCTCCGCGAACTCGGCGGCAGTGGTCCTGGTGGCCATGACGCGACAGTAGTCGGTCAAGACAGTAAAGTAAACATAGTCAAGGTAGCGGCGCGGACCGAGTGCGGGGAGGGTCGGCGCTACAGGGTCGGCTTGGTGACCATCGCCCAGACCACGGAGAGCAGGACGAGCAGGTTCACCCCGCCGAGCACCTGCAGCCGTCTACGCAAGTCGGTCACCTCGGTTGTCTCGCCGGCTGTGAGCGCGACCTCGAGTCGTTCGCCGGCGCGACGGATGACCGTGGCGCCGAGGGCCAGCGAGACCGCCACCCCCGCAAGGCCCCACACGAGCCACAGGGCCGCGAAGCTCAGCCCGCCCACCGCGGCCGTTGCGATGCCGGCGAGCAGGGTCACCGCGGCGGCGGGCGCGATCACGGCCTGCCCGAAGAGGTTGGTGTGGCGGGTGAGCGCGAGCGATGCGTCCGCGTCCTCCCCGCGCGCGAGACGCATGTTGAGGGCGGCGACGGCAAGGACACCGCCGATCCACACGATCACCGCGACGACGTGCACGAACTCCAGGGTCGCGTACAGGTCCATGGCTGCTCCTTGCGCTCGTCGGTGCCGACGCCCATCGTGCCGTCGGTCAACGGAGGAGGTCCAGGACGTCCACGACGACGGCGGGGTGGTGGAGCGCCCGGACCGTCCCCTCCGAGTGGTGGGTGATCGACTCGTACGTGGTCCCGGCGGGGTCGCGGTGGACGGCGATCTCGTTGTGGACGAGGTCGACGACCCAGTAGTCGGGGATCCCGGCCGCCGCGTAGAGCACCGCCTTCAGGCCGAGGTCGTTGCGGCGGCTCGAGTAAGCGACCTCGATGACGAGGGTCGCCGTCTCCGGATGTGCGGCGCGGTAGGTCGGCAGCGGCGCGACGACCATCAAGTCGGGCTCGGGCTCTGACAGGTCGCTGATCGCGAGGGGATTGCCGACGCCGACCTCGCCCTCCTCGGCCGGGATCGCCTCGATGAGGACTCTGGTCAGCCGCCGGTAGACGGCGGCGTGGTCGGGGCCCTCCTCCGCGGCGTAGACGATCCGGCCGTCGAGGAGCTCGACCTTCTCGTCCTCGAAGTAGCCCTGCCGCCCGAGCGCTTCGTACTCGCGACGGTAGATCGGGCGGGTGCGGGCCGACCGCTCGAGATGCTCGACGTCCATCGTCGCGATGATGGTGGCAGGGACCGCGCGTGGCAAGCGGGGCTCGCGAGCACTGTGGACGTGAGGCGTTACGCAGCTGCAGGTCGAGCTGGGCGAGGCGGTCGAGGACTCCGCCGGCCGTGACGTCAGTCGCCCGACTCCCGCATGAGGCGCCGGGCCATGACCACGTGCCACGCGAACACTTCGATGACGAGCAGCCGCTCGATCAGACCGCCGAGCCCCGCCTCTTCCAGGGGGGATGCCGGGTTGAGGGCGACGAAGGAGAAGGCGACGAGCGCGACCGCGCCCGCTCCCGTGAGCTGCGAGTAGCGGGCGGATCGCTCCCACCCGCGGACGCCTCGCAGCTTGCGGCCGATGTAGAACGTGGTGGCGATCGCCGACGCGAACGCCAGCAGGAAGCCGGCGAGGAAGTGGAGTGCTTCCGTGGCGGGCGCCGCCGGGAACACGCCCGACCCCACGACACCGAGTCCGGTCGCGGCGATGAGCAACCCGCCGACCGTGGCCGGCCGCTGTCCCACCGCGTCGCGCATGACGCGCCGGAAGCCGATCGCGAACAGCAGGAGCAGGATCCCGAACACGAGGAAGTCGGCGTTCTGGGTCCATGCCGCCTCGCCCACGCCCATGGCGGTCGGTCCCTTCCGGCGATCTCGAAGGTAGGCCCACCCGGCTGAGCGAGCACACACGGCCGGGCAGCTCGGCCTCCGCCAGCCACACGGACGGCGAGACCGCCGGCCGGAGGTTCGTCCACGTCAGGGCTCCGGACCGGCCGCCTGCCGCGCCTCGACGACAGCGACGGGTCCGGCGGCGAGGCGCTGGGGGCCGCGCCCACCTCCGTGCCGTTCGGTGCGGCCG
>JBOHEE010000318.1:0-2959 GCA_050700895.1 Nitriliruptorales bacterium
CTTCGAGCCGGAAGAGGCCCGTCTCTGGCTCTACCGACCACACCCACTGCTCGACGGTGCGAGTCCGGCTGACTGCATCGAGCAAGAACGCGTCGACGAGGTCCTCGCGTTGATTGACCAGCTGGAATCCGGGGCCTATGTGTGAGCTGAGGTCGTCCGGTGAGGTTGGCGCCGGCGCGAAACGGGCCGCGCTCTAGCTCTGGAACGGGAGGCCTGTGGAAAGGCGTCAGACGTGACAGCCAGACAGCCACGCTGACAGCCAAGAGCACGCACGACGGCGGACGACGGTGAACGCCCACAGACGTATGAGCCCGGCTCGGGCCGGATCCGGGAAGTCCCGGATTCCGGGCGCTAGGCCGCCGTATCGGCCAGGATCTGCTTCGCTCGCTCGAACACGGTGTCGAGCATGTCCTCGGTGAGCCGCCCCGTGAACGTGTTCTGCTGGCTGACGTGGTAGCTGCCCAGGAGGACGATCCCGTCGAGCTCGACCTCGGCGCCGTGACCGAAGCGGGGCTTCGGGCGGGGGGCTCCGAGGTGGCGGAGGGCCGCGTCCCAGCCGAACGCCCCGAGTGCGACGACGACGCGGGTGGGGAGGAGTTCGAGCTCCGCGGCGAGGTACGGGGCGCAGTTGTCCCGCTCCTCGGAGGTGGGGCGGTTCTTGGGCGGGACGCACTTGACGGGGGCAGTCACCCAGCAGTCGTTGAGCTCGAGCCCGTCGTCGCGGTGCTCCGACGTCGGCTCGTTCGCGAAGCCCGCGCGGTGCAGTGCCGCGTAGAGCCAGTCGCCCGAGCGGTCGCCGGTGAACATCCGCCCGGTCCGGTTCGCGCCGTGAGCCGCGGGAGCGAGGCCGACCACGAGCAGCCGCGCATCCGGGACTCCGAAGCCGGGGACCGGACGCCCCCAGTACTCCTCGCCCGCGAACGCCGCTCGCTTCTCTCGTGCCACCTGTTCGCGCCACTCGACGAGGCGCGGGCAGCGGCGGCACTCGACGACGTCGCTCTCCAACTCGGCGAGCGGGCTCCAGGTGGCGGCGGACGTCACCGGGCGGCGATCCAGTCCGCGATCGCGCGCCCGATCTCGTCGGGGGCGTCCTCCTGGACGAAGTGGATCCCTCGGATGGTGGCCTCGGTCTGATTCGGCCAGCCGCGGCAGGACGGGTCGCTGACGCCGGTGAGGAAGCCCGGATCCGCGCGCACGTACAGCTTCGGGACGTCCGACTCCGCGAGCCAGCCGGCGTAGTCGGCGACGATGTCGTGGACGTCGGCGGGCTCGCCGTCGATCGGCAGTTCCCTTGGCCACGTGAGCGTGGGGCGGCGCGCCTCGCCGGGTTCGAGGAAGGGCGCGCGGTAGGCCTCCATCTCGTCGTCGGCGAGGTCTCGCATCACCGACGCGGGGAGGATGCGCTCGACGAAGACGTTCTTCTCGAGGCAGATCTCCTCGCCGGCGGGGGAGCGCATGGCCTCGAAGATCGACCGGGAGGCCTCCGGCCACTCCTCCCAGGTGAGTGGACGGGGGAGGGCCTCCATGTACGCGATGCCGGAAACCGCTTCGCGGTGCCGGTTCGCCCAGTCGAAGCCGAGGGCCGAGCCCCAGTCGTGGACGACGAACGTGACGTCGCGCTGGACGCCGAGGTGGTCGAGGAGCGCGTCGAGGTAGCGACGGTGCTCGACGAAACGATAGGTGCCAGGTCCGCTGTCGGGCAGCTTCCCCGATGCGCCCATCCCGATGAGGTCCGGGGCGATGCACCTCCCGAGCGGCGCCAGGTGGGGGAGCACGTTGCGCCACAGGTAGGACGAGGTCGGGTTGCCGTGGAGGAGGACGATCGGGTCGCCCTCGCCGACCTCGCGGTACGCCATCGCGCGGCCGTGGACGTCAGCGCGCGACAGTTCGACGTGGCTGCTCATGGTGCTCCCGCGGACGGTCCTCGCCCACGGTAGTCCGTGTCTCCCCGTTCCCGCCGCTGGGCCGCGGGCTCGATAGCATCACGCCCTCCGAACCCAGAGCCGCGATGCGCCGCCATCTCGCGACCGTTCTCGCCGTCAGCGTGCTGAACGTCCTGGCCGCCTGCGCGGCGCCGGGCTCCGTGCCCGAGGCACTCCCGACGACGCCTCTGGCCGTCGACCCGGGCACTCCCTCGCAGACCGCGACCCCGCCCGACGGGCCGACGCCGACGCCGTCCCCGTCGAGCGAGCCCTCTCCGTCGCCCTCGCCGAGCTCGAGTGCGACCGCGCCCCCGCCCAAGCCGACCTTCGTCTACGACGTCGCCGCCGCGCAGAAGCAGCTCGCGGCGCTCGGCTACTACGTCGGTGCGATCGACGGGGAGTTCGGTGCGCAGATGCGCGCCTCCGTGGTCGCGTTCCAGAAGGTGAACGGGCTCGCGGCAGACGGCATCGTCGGCCCGATCACCCTCGCGGCGCTCGACGCGCCTGTGGCGCCCACCCTCGCCGCCGACGCCCCCGCCACCCGCATCGAGGTCGACCTCACCAAGCAGGTGCTGTACTTCGTGGAGGGCGGGGAGCTCGTGCGCATCATGCCGGTCAGCTCCGGCAACGGCGCCCGCTACCTGACCAGCAGGGGCTCGACCGCCCGCTCGCTGACCCCGGTGGGCTGGTACAAGGTCACACGCAAGATCAGCGGCCTGCGCGAGGCCGACCTCGGCTCGCTCTACGACCCCACGTACTTCTACCGGGGCTGGGCGATCCACGGCTCGAACAGCGTCCCGGCGTACCCGGCCAGCCACGGCTGCGTGCGCGTGACCCGAGCGGACGCCCTGTGGCTGTTCGAACGGGTGCCCCGCGGCTTCCACGTCTACCTCTATGGCGGCACGCACACGTTCCCGGCCGGCAGCAGCGCCCCCGGGACCGACACGCCCGCCGGCGACACGGGGTCGCCGCCGCCGACACCGGAGCCGACGCCGTCGCCGAGCCCGAGCCCGTCACCGAGCCCGAGCCCGTCGCCG
>JBOHEE010000319.1:0-2496 GCA_050700895.1 Nitriliruptorales bacterium
CGGTCAGGTTGTGCGGCCCACCGCCGACCTCGTGCCGCTCGAGGACGCCCCCGCCGTCGAGGTCGACGAGGACGAGCTCGCCCGCCCCCTCGACCGCGACCCACATCCGGTGGGAGGCCTGCTGCGGCGGGGACCCGGCGGGTGAGGTCGCCGGCGCAGGTGAAGACTCCGGCGAGGCGTCGGCACCGTCGGGTCCGGGCGACGGCGACCCTGCGGCCGTCTCCTCAGAGGTCGGCGACGCTGGACCCGTCTCCTCCGCGACGTCGGCGGGCTGCGGCGCCTCGGGGCCCGAACACGCCGCGAGCACCAGGAGGAGGACCACCGGGAGACGGCGCACGCGACCTCCTTCCCAGCGGAGCGTCCCATCCGCCCCTGCACCGACTTGCCCCACTAGCTTTGTCGACGGTCCGGACGTCGCGACGGTTCATCCGGCCGAGGAGTCATCGTGGAGCTCTACGAGGTCATGCGCACGTCGGCGTCGATCCGCGTCTTCACCGACGAGCCGGTCGCCGACGAGGTCGTCCACCGCATCCTCGACCACGCCCGCTTCGCGCCGAGCGGCGGCAACCGCCAGGGATGGCGGGTCGTGAAGGTCGACGACCCCGGCCTGCGGGCCGAGGTCGCGCGCCTCTACGAGCTCGGCTGGCGCGAGTACGTGGCCCATCGGGAGCAGGGGCTGGTCCCGTTCGCACCGACCGATGCGGGGCGCTGGACCGGACCGGCGGTCGACCTCGACGCGGCGCGGGCGACCCCCCGCCCGAACGCGTTCACCGACGGGCTCCCCGAGGTCCCGGTCCTCCTCGTGGTCTGCGTCGAGCTCGCCGCGCTCGCGGTCACGGACAACGGCCTCGACCGCCAGAGCATCGTCGGCGGGGCGTCGATCTACCCCTTCTGCCACAACCTCCTGCTCGCCGCGCGCAACGAGGGCTTGGGCGGCGTCATGACGACCACGCTCTGCCGCGAGGAGCCACAGGCGAAGGAGCTCCTCGGCATCCCCGAGGGGTTCGCGATCGCGAGCCTCATCGCGCTCGGCCACCCGACGGAGCGGGTGTCGAGGCTGACCCGCGACCCCGTGGACGCGTTCACCACCGTGAACCGCTTCGACGGGACACCTTTCACGCTCTAGGAGGCACCGTGGAGCACGGGCACGTCAACTGGCCCATCTGGGTCGGCGTCGTCGTCGACGACCTCGAGGGGCAGCGGCGCTTCTACCGCGACACGCTCGGGTTCGCAGAGCTGTCGGCCGGGGAGGACTCGGTGTGGTTCGACGGGGGCTGGCCGCACCTGTTCGAGCTGATCCCCCGCCCGGCCGATCCGTACCAGGGAGGCGGCGGGTACCGCGTCGGGTTCGCGGTCGAGGACATCCGCGCCGCCCGCGTGGCGCTGATCGCGCGCGGCGCCGAGCCCCTCGGCGACGTCGAGGGCAGCGAGAGCGCCGGCGGCTGGTGGTGCGCCTTCCGCGACCCGGAGGGCAACGTGTTCGAGATCAAGGAGGCGGCGCCACCTCCGGCGGTCTGACGGAAGGACCACGCGTGACGGACAGGGTCGGCTTCATCGGGCTCGGGATCATGGGCCGCGGCATGGCCGCGAACCTCCTCGGGGCAGGGTTCGACGTCACGGTCTGGAACCGGACCCGGGACCGGATGGAGCCGCTGCTGGCCCAGGGCGCCGCACCGGCCGACGATCCGGCGCGCCTCGCGGGCGCCGTGGACGTCGTCGTCATCTGCGTGTCGGACAGCCCGGACGTCGAGGAGATCGTGCTCGGGGAGGGCGGCGTGCTCGCGGGCGCGCGCGAGGGGAGCCTCGTCGTCGACATGAGCACGATCAGTCCAGACGCGACCCGCCGGCTCGCCGAGCGCCTCGCCGAACGCGGGATCGGCATGGTCGACGCGCCCGTGAGCGGCGGCAGCGAGGGCGCGGAGCGCGGGACGCTGTCGATCATGGTCGGGGGCGAGGCGGCCGACGTCGCCAGGGCGATGCCGCTCCTCGAGGCGATGGGGTCGACCGTCACCCACGTCGGCGGCCACGGCGCCGGCCAGGCCGCGAAGCTCTGCAACCAGATCCTCGTGGTCGTGACCATGCTCGGGGTCAGCGAGGCGCTCGTCTTCGCCGCCGCCCACGGCCTCGACCTCGAGCGCACGCTGGAGGCGGTGAGCGGCGGCGCCGCGGGGAGCTGGATGCTGAGCAACCGCGGGCCGCAGGTCCTCGCCGGCGACTGGCGGCCGGGCTTCACGATCGACCTCCAGCAGAAGGATCTCCGGCTCGTCCTCGACGCCGCAGACGAGCAAGGGGTACCCGCCATCGCGACCGGGCTCGTCTTCCAGCTCTACCGGACGCTCCAGGCCGCCGGCCTCGGCGACGAGGGCAACCACGCGCTCGTGAAGGCGGTGGAGCGCCTCGCCGGCGTGCAGGCCAGGACGACCTGACAGCCGTGTCGTCAGGCGGCCGTGCGGATCTTCCGTTCGCCCCGGCGGACCGCCGGACGCGGTCGCCAGG
>JBOHEE010000320.1:0-3280 GCA_050700895.1 Nitriliruptorales bacterium
CCGTGAACGTGGACGGCGAGCGTTGCGTCTCCAGGACGGGCTCCCCGAGTGGCGCCACGCCGGCTACCCGATCGAGACCTGACCGGCCCGCGCCTCACGACCCGGATGGCCCCACCGGGCGGACGACGCGGATTCACCGTCCGCGCTCCCCGTTCCCGTCTCACGCCACTCTCGACGAACCCATCACTCGAGCGGATCAGCCGGGAGGGATCACCAGGGCGGCCGGACCGGGATCTGAGCCCGTGCGCTGTCCGCTCGGCGTATCTCGCTCTGCGCATTAGTTCGAGGACCGATCCCCGCCTGCTGGCCCAGGCGGCCAAGAAGCAGCGTGAGGAACGCCGGCGTCCTTCGGATCCCACGGTCGAGGCGCGCCGGCGGCATGCCAAGCGGCGCTTCCGACGGCGCCAGCGGGATGCCGGACGACCCGACGCGCAGGTACACGGCCTGTGCTCCGACCGCGATGACGGCATCCCGATGAGGTCCCAGAGCGGTCAGCACATCGAGAAGGACCCGGCGGGCCGCGACATAGGAGGAGTCCGGGGCCGTCGACTCACTCATCGGGCAGCCAGGGTGTCCGCGTGTGGAGCTCGTCCACGGCAGGGACGCGCCAGGTGTCCTCGTTGGCGGCCATCCACTCCAGCAGGGCCTCCCCCTCCGCGGGCATCCTCCCGGGGCCGCTCAGACAGTCGACGACGATCTGCGTGAGCCCGGCGAACCAGTTGTCTCCTCGCTGCTGGGCGCCCACGGCAGGAAAGCGGTTCTGAGCGCGTATCAGGACGACGTCGCCTCCGGTATCCGTCGGCAGCAGGCCCAGCAGTGCCGCGAGTTCGTCGGCGGCGAGCGAAAGGTGGTAGGCGGTGAGCAGGGTCGGGGCCGCCACCTGGACGTACTGGCTGGCGGCGAACGAACCCGTGACGATCAGAGGATCGACGTCCGCTGGCGGCTTCGCCATCGCATCCAGCGCCGACCGCGGCCCGGACGGCGCGAGGTACTGCGAAACGCGCGCGTCCATGAGCCGCACCGCCTCAGCCCGCCGGCGCAGGAGCTCCGACCAGTCGTAGCCGACCACGGCTCGGCTGCGGTCGCGTTCGACCAGTGCCTCGTCTTCCAGCGCCCCCACCACCCGCGAGGTGTAGCCAGGATCGACACCTATTGCGGCAGCGAGCTCGGTCACCTGCACCGGCGGCCGCGTCTCCGCAAGTGCCCGCACGATCGCGCCGGCGACAGCGCCCCGGAGCCCCCGTGAGCCCGCCCGCGTGCGTCGGGGGGCTCGTTGGGCGCCGTCGGTGTGGAGGAAGATCGTGGGGTTTCTGACCTCGAGGTGGATGTTGCCCGTCAGGTCCAGGTATCCAGCCTTCGCGGCCTCCACCGCCTCGCGGGTCCGCGGACTGAGGTACGGCGCGACGACGAGGACGGTGACGTGACCGGCTTCTGCCCGGAACGAGTCCAGCAACGGGTGCGTCAGCAGTTGCTCCGCCTCCCGTGGGGAGAGCTCTGTTCGTGGTACGAGGAGGAGGTGCGTGCTCATCTGCGGGGTGCGGATGTCGAGGCGCCGATCCTCCCCCGCTGACGTGACGAGGTGGGTGTCCGAGCGTTGTCGCATCCGCATCCGCGCGGCTCGTGAGCCGGATGTCACCGGGCCAAAGGCTGCCCTGGAGAGTCACATCGTCCGTTCGCAGGCGGCGCGCACCTCGGGCTTGGACGCATGCACCGTCTCGTACACCTGGCGGGAGCGACGAGACGAGGGACGACGCCGTTGGCCTCTCGGTATGCAGCCTCGCTCGGCCACACGCCCTCTGTCACCGACCCGCTCACGCCCGGTCGGTCGGCGGCGATGGCGTTCAAGACGACGCCCACACACCCGTCGACGTCGACAGCGTACGTGTTGACGGTGGAGGCAGGACCGAGCACACGTTGCTGGCTCGCGAACCAGATGATGGCGGGGACGACCAAGGCGATGGCGAGAAGCAACGTGCCTCGTCCCGCTACGACGCCACCCCGGCGCCGGGTAGCACGCCGCGACCGACGGGCGCGGGGCGCTCGGAGGAGGTACCGCTCCGGGAAGCGTCCCGACCGTCCCACGGTTGCCTACGAGGATCCCACCTGGACATGTCACGTGCGCGATGTTGTCGCTGGCATGGCGCTCGGCGCCGTCCTGCTCAGCGCGTGCGCCACGGGGACGTCGAACCGCGCCGCCGTCGCGACGTCCACTGCTCCCGCGGGCGCGGGGCTCCCGTCAGAACTCCAGGACGACTACCGGCGTGTGGCGGCCCGCGACGCGATCCGCCCCATCTACGAGCCGCAGTTCGTCACGTCCCAGCAGGCGGAGCTCCAGGCTGGTGAACTCGTGATGGGCGTCGAGGTCGGCGGGGTGTCCAAGGCGTACCCGGTCGGTGTCCTGGAGTTCCGCGAGATGGTCAACGACCAGGTTGCCTCCACACCTGTTGTCGTGACCTGGTGTCCGCTGTGCCGTAGTGGCGCGGTGTTCGATCGTCGCGTCGACCGAGCGACCTTGACGTTCGGCAACCAGACGCTCCGGCGAGGCCGCCGTCACAGCTGGGGTACTCGCCGGTGGTGCTGAGTCTCCGCCTGGAACGCCGCCCCGACCCGGCACAGGGTGGCCTCGGCGAAGGGCCGGCCGATGATCTGCATTCCGATGGGCAGCCCGTCGTCGTCGAACCCGCACGGCACGTTCAGCGAGGGGAGTCCGGTCAGGCTCGGCACGCCCGTGAACTGCATGATCGCCGAGAGCATGTCCTCCTCCTGACCATCCTCGATGACAACGTTCAGGTCGCCGACCGGGGTGGCCGTGAACGGCAGCGTCGGGCAGATGAAGACGTCGACGTCCTTGAAGGCGTCGAGGAACTCGGCCCGGAGCAGGGCGCGGTAACGCTGAGCCTGGATGTAGTGGGTGGCGAGGAGCATCTCCCCCACCTCGAGCAGCACGCGGACGTCGTCGCCGTAGTCGTCCGCGCGTTCTCGCAGCCACCGCTGGTGATAGGCGCTGGGTTCGGCCGCCTCGACGGTCAGTTGCGCCGAGATGTTGCCGTGGATGTTCCCGATCTTGCGGTCGACCCTGGTCGCCCCGATGCCGACCAGCGTCGCCAGCGCCGATTGAACCGCGTCGTGCACCGACGGCTGCAAGTGGTGGAAGAAGTAGTCGGGGACGACGCCGATCCGAATGCCGTCGACGCCCCGATCGAGATCGGTGGTGTAGTCGCTCACCGCGACGTTGGCGGAGCCGCTGTCGGAGGGGTCGTGGCCCGCGATGACGTTCAGC
>JBOHEE010000321.1:0-12245 GCA_050700895.1 Nitriliruptorales bacterium
GTCGAGCTCCTCGCCTCCGGCGAGGAGCTGGACGCCCCGCCGCCGATCACCGGGATCGGCTCACGGGGCGCGCGCTACGAGGGCGAGCAGCTGTCCCTCGGCGAGCGCGGGTTCATCGACGACCTGCGCGTCCCCGGCATGCTCCACGGCTTCGTCCGACTCGCCGACCACGCCCGCGCCGACGTCGTGCGCATCGACACGTCGCGCGCCGAGGCGATGGAGGGCGTCGTCAAGGTCCTCACCGCCGCCGACGTCCCCGGCGAGCTGCGGGTGGGCCTCATCCACAAGGACTGGCCGGTCTTCATCCCCGAGGGCGGCCGGACCTCCTACCTCGGCGACGTCCTCGCCATGGTCGTCGCCGACACCCGCGAGCGCGCCCGCGCGGCGGCCGACGCGGTCGACGTCGACTACCGGCCGCTGCGGGCGATCACCGACCCGGTCGCCGCCGTCGACGACCCCGAGGACGCGGTCTGGGAGCTCGACGGCAACGTCCTCAGCCGCTCGACCTACGCGCGCGGCGACGTCGACACCGCGCTCGCGAGCAGCGCCCACGTCGTCCACGAGGTCTTCGAGACCCAGCGGGTCGAGCACGCCTTCCTCGAGCCCGAGACGACCCTCGCGGTCCCCAGCGGGAACGGCACGCTCCACGTCTACTCCGGCGGGCAGGGGGTGTGGGACGACCGCGACCAGATCGCCTCGGTCCTCGGCGTCCCGCAGGAGCAGGTGACGGTCGAGCTGGTCACGAACGGCGGCGCGTTCGGTGGCAAGGAGGACCTGTCGAACCAGGCGCAGACGGCGCTCGCCGCGCACGTCCTCGGCAGGCCGGTGAAGTGCGCGCTCACCCGCGAGCAGAGCCTGCTCATGCACCCCAAGCGCCATCCGATCCGCATGGAGTACTGGGCCGGCTGCGACGAGGACGGCCGCCTCACCGCGGTGCGGGCGCGGATGGTCGGCGACTCCGGCGCCTACGCGTCGGTCGGCATGAAGGTGCTCGAGCGCGCGGCGGGGCACGCCACCGGTCCCTACACGGTCCCTGCGGTCGACGTCGAGAGCATCGCCGCGCGCACGAACAACCCCGTCTGCGGCGCGTTCCGCGGGTTCGGCGCGAACCAGGCCCAGTTCGCGATGGAGGGTTGCATCGACCGCCTCGCCGAGCTCGCCGGCCTCGACCCGTGGGAGATGCGCTGGCGCAACGCGGTCGTGCCCGGCTCGGTCTGGGGGCCGGGACAGGTCATGGACGACGGCTCGCTCGGCGCCCGCGCCTGCCTCGAGGCGATCAAGCCGCACTGGGACGCCGCCCGCGCCGCCGGGAAGGCCGCCGGTCTCGGCCTCGGGCTCAAGAACAGCGGGCTCGGCAACGGCTTCAAGGAGATCGCCCGCGCCACCGTCCGCCTCGACGAGGACGGCACGGTGGAGGTCCGCCACTGCTGGACCGAGATGGGCCAGGGCATCCACTCGGTGGCGGTCGCGGTCGCCGTCGAGGAGCTCGGCGTCCCCGCCGACAAGGTCCGGGTCGTGGTCGACACGACCCGCGACCTCGCCGCCGGGCAGACCACCGGCTCGCGGGGCACGCTCATGGGCGCCGGGTCGATCAAGGACGCCTGCGACAAGCTGAAGGCCGCCGGGTCCCCCGTCGGGACCGAGTTCGAGGGCGAGTACCGGGTGGACTGGACCAACTCCCTCTCCGAGGGGGTCGAGAACCCCATCATCCACTCGACCTTCGGCTACGCCGCGCAGATGGTCACCCTCGACGGGGACGGCAACGTCGACCGTGTCGTCGCGGTCCACGACGTCGGCCGAGCGATCAACCCGCTGCTCTGCGAGGGCCAGGTCGAGGGCGCGGTCCACATGGGCCTCGGCTACGCCCTCACCGAGGACTTCCCCGCCGACGCCGACGGCCGCCCGCTCAACATGACCCTCAGCTCGCTTGGGATCGTGCGCCCCAAGGACATGCCGGCGGTCGAGACCGTCCTCGTCGAGAGCCCCCAGCCACGCGCCCCCTACGGCATCAAGGGCGTGGGCGAGATCGGGCTCGTCCCGACCGCCCCGGCGGTCGCCGCGGCGCTCCGCGCGTTCGACGGCGAGTGGCGCGCCCGCCTGCCGATGCGGGCGAAGAAGGGCCTCCAGCGCAAGCTCGAGGAAGCCGGGCTCACGTGAGCGACTCGAGCAGCGACAGCGGCAGTCGCCGCGACGTGAGCGACTCGAGCAGCGACAGCGGCAGTCGCCGCGCCGTGAGCGACTCGAGCAGCGACAGCGGCAGTCGCCGCGACGTGAGCGACTCCGCGCCGGTGATCGACGCCACGACGCCGGGCATGGTCTGCGGGCACCACCATCTCTACTCGGCCCTCGCGCGCGGCATGCCTTCCCCGCCGCAGGTACCCACCGACTTCCCGAGCATCCTCGAGCAGATCTGGTGGCGGCTCGACCGCGCGCTGGACGGCCCGATGATCGAGTGGTCGGCGAAGCTCGGGGCGCTCGAGGCGCTCGAGCGCGGCACGACCACGATCGTCGACCACCACTCGTCGCCGGAGGCGATCGAGGGGTCGCTGACCCTGATCGCCGACGCCTGCGCAGAGGTCGGCGTGCGGTCGGTGTGCTGCTACGAGGTCACCGACCGCAACGGCCTCGACGGCGCGAAGCGCGGGCTCGTCGAGAACGAGCGCTTCCTCCGCGAGGGCGGGCTCGGCTTCGTCGGCGCCCACGCCGCCTTCACCCTCTCCGACGAGACGCTCGAGCAGGTCGCCGGCCTCGCCGCCGACCTCGGCGTCGGGGTCCACATCCACGTCGCCGAGGACGCCTGCGATGCCGAGGCCGGCGCCCGGCTCGAGGGCGTCGCACGAGGCGACTGGCTCCTCGCCCACTGCGTCCACCTCGACCGCGACCTGCCGGGGACGATCGCCCACAACGCGCGCTCGAACATGAACAACGCGGTCGGCTACGCCGCCCCCACGCGCTTCCCGAACTCGGTGGTGCTCGGCACCGACGGGATCGGCGGCGACATGCTCGACGAGTTCCGCATCGCGTACGTGAAGCTGCGCGAGCACGACGTCACCCAGACCCCCGAGACCCCGTGGGCGTGGCTCACCGGCGCCTACGACGCGCTCGGCGACGTCCTCCCCGCCGAGGCGCGCGACGACCGCGTGCGCTGGTCCTACGCCCCGATGGACCCCTGGCACCTCGCGTACACCCCGGGCGTGCGGCCCGTGGAGGTGGTGGTCGGCGGCGAGCCGGTGCTGGCGGACGGGCGACCGACCCGGGTTGACCCCGACGAGATCCGCGCGAAGGCGCACGAGCAAGCGAGGCGACTGTGGGCACGACTCTGACGGACCGGCCGGCGCTCTACCTCCAGGACAAGCACCCGATCCGCCAGGGGATGGAGCTCGTCCGCTACGCGGAGGAGCGCGGGTTCGAGGCGGTGTGGCAGGCCGAGAGCCGCCTCGTGCGCGAGGCGACGGTGCCGATGGCCGCCTACGCCGCGGTGACCGAGCGGATCATGGTCGGCAGCGGGGTCGTGAACAACTGGACCCGCAACCCGGCGCTGCTCGCGTCGACCTTCTCGACCCTCGACGACCTCGCACCGGGCCGGGTCCTGCTCGGCATCGGCGCGTGGTGGGACCCGCTCGCGGCCAAGGTCGGTATCGAGCGCAGGAAGCCGCTCACCGCGATGCGCGAGACGGTCGAGGCGGTGCGCGCGCTCCTCGCCGACGAGAACGTGATCTTCCACGGCGAGTTCGTCCACCTCGACGGCGTCGAGCTCGACTACGTCCACCAGCCGCGACGTCCGAAGGACGTGCCGATCTACATCGGCGCGACCGGGATGAAGATGATGGAGCTGGCGGGCGAGATCGCCGACGGGGTCGTGCTCAACTACCTCGTGTCGCCGACCTACAACAAGCGGGCGATGGACCACCTCGCGACCGGCGTCGAACGCGCCGGGCGCTCCATCGACGAGGTCGACCGGCCGCAGCTCGTCGTGTGCTCGCTCGCGGACGACCGCCAGGAGGCGCTCGACGCGGCCCGTCTCCTCGTCACCCAGTATCTCGGCCAGCAGCCGCACATCGGCAAGGCGTCCGGCGTGCCGGAGTCGCTGCTCGAGGAGATCGGCCGGGTGCTCACGTGGCCGGCCACCGCCGAGCAGGTCGCCGAGGCGTCGGAGCTCGTCCCCGACGACATCGTCCAGATGATCACCGCGTCCGGCACCGTGGAGGAGTGCCGCGAGAAGGTCGCCGAGTACGTCGCCACCGGCTGCACGAGCCCCATCCTCTACCCGCTCGGGCCCGACGTCCGCGCGATGATCGATGCGTTCGCACCGGAGGCCTGAGAAGATGTCCGGACGGCTGGAAGCCCGGGCGGGGGGTCGGGACGCAGCGTCGACACGAGAGGCGAGGAGCGCATGAGCGAGGCAGCCGCCGTCGGACCCGAGGCGGCCGTCGGACCCGACGTGGCCGTCGGACCCGAGGCAGCCGTCGGACCGGACGTGGCCGTCGGACCGGACGCGGCCGTCGGACCCGAGGCGGCCGTCGGACCCGAGGCAGCCGCCGTCGGACCCGACGTGGCCGTCGGACCGGACGCGGCCGTCGACGCCGACGTCCCGAAGGACGCCCAGGCGCTGCTCGTCGCGATCCGTACCCTCGTCGAGGCGACCGGTGCGACGCTCGTCGACCGCGACGGTCAGGTCGTCTACGGCAGCGGCGAGCAGGGGACCCGCGAGGTGCCGCTGATGTGGGAGGGGCGGCTCGTCGGCGTCGTCCACCTCCCCGACCTCCACAACGCCCTGACGCGGCTCGTCGCCGACGTCGAGACGCAGCTCGGCGGCCCGCTCGGGGAGCTGGACCGCGAGGGCAAGCAGCGCGCGGTGCGCATGCTGGACGACCGCGGCGCGTTCGTGCTGCGGAGGGCGGTCGAGGAGATCGCCGACGTCCTCGGCGTCTCCCGCTTCACCGTCTACAACTACCTCGGCCGTCAGGGCTGATACCCCTCGCGGTCAGGACGCGACGATGGACTCCCCTGTGACCCGACGTGATCTGGCGCGCCGGGCGGCCGTGGTGGCCGCGCTGCTCGCCCCGCCGTTCGTCGTCTTCGTCCATCCGGCGCTGGAGCTCGTGCGGCGGAACAGCGAGTACTTCACCGCCGGCTACGCGGCGGGCTGGCACCTCTACCTCGTCGCGCTCGTCGTGCTCGCCGTCGGCGTCGCCCTGTGGTTCCTGCGCCGCTCGACCCCTCTCCGCGCGGTCCTCGGCGTGTACCTGCTCTCCGGGGTCGGCTGGTTCGCCTACACCCTCGTGGGCCAGGTGCTCGAGCCGCGGTGGCTGCTGCTGGCGCTCACGGCCGTCGCTCTCGTCGCCGGCGGGATCCGCATGCGCCACCGCGTCGACGAGGCCGTCCAGACGCTCGGGCTCGCCGGGGCGGTCCTCGTCGTCGGGCTCGGCACCAGCGTCGCGTTCGCCGCGCCCGCGCTGGAGGCGGCCGAGGCGTCCGAGGGGGAGGGGGCGGGTGACGGCGCGGGCGACGGAAGCGCCGTCGAGGGGCGCTCGGACCTCCCGAACGTCTACCACGTCGTCCTCGACGAGTTCCAGACCGACATGTTCGCGGCCGCCCTCACCGGCGAGGTCGAGCGCACGCTGGACGGCTTCCTCTGGTTCCCCGAGGCCACGACGCCCTACGGGCGGACCCACATGGGGATGGCGTCGGTCTTCGCCCCGCACGCCTACGCCTACGACGAGCCCATGCCGGACTACGTCGAGGGGGCGTACACCGACGAGGGGTCGCTCCTCGACGTCCTCCGCGACGCCGGCTACGCGACGACCGGCTGGATCGAGAGCGTCCGGGTGTTCGGACGCGCGAGTCCGTTCGACGAGACGTTCGTCCACCGCGACGTCGCCGGGGACGTCGTCGGCTGGAGCGAGCAGGCCAGCATCGTGCGCTCGACCTGGCTCTACGACTGGCTGCCGCAGACGGCGTCGTCGCGGCTGATCCCGCCTCATCAGTTCGACCAGCTCGAGGGAGAGGTCCTCCTGCCCGACGACGTGCCGGCGGTCTCCGCGCTGAGCTTCCGCGCGTTCCTCAACGCCGAGGGTCGCGCCCCCGACCGCGGCCGCTACGTCCTCACCCACCTGATCCTCCCGCACTTCCCCTACGTCCTCGACGCGGACTGTCGCTACGTCGCCGAGAGGACCGACGTGATGCGGCAGACCGGGTGCGCGACGCGCCTGATCGGCGACCTCCTCGACCGGCTGCGCGCCCTCGACCGCTACGACGACTCGCTGGTCGTCATCCAGTCGGACCACGGCTCGCGCTACGACGTCCAGGGAGGCGAGCTCGTGCGGATGCCCCTCGACGTCTACGCGGAGGAGTTCAGCCGCGCGCGGTCGCGGTCGCTGCTGCTCGTCAAGCCGCCCGGCAGCGCGCATGACGGGCTGCGCGTGTCGGACTTCGCGGCGACCCTCGAGGACCTCGGCCCGACGATCGCGGACGCCCTCGGGCTGCCGTTCGACGCGACCGACGGGCGGGTGTCGCTGCTCGCCGACAGCTTCCCCCGGCGGCCCGTGCGCCACTACCACTTCTACGACGCGCATCCGGAGGAGATCATCGAGGGCGACCTCCGGCGCTTCGTCATCACCGAGGACGGCATCGCCTTCGACCGCTCGATCTCCGTCCCGACCCGCTGAACGGAACAGCTGCCGCCCGCAGACCTTCACCGCGAGGGCAAGCAGCGAGCGGTCCGCATGCCGGTCGAGCGCGCGTTCGTCCTCCGCCGTGCGGTCGAGGAGGTCGCCGACGTCCTCGGGGTATCCCGCTTCACTGTGTACGACTACCTCGGCCGTCATGGCTGAGGAGTCGTGAGGCGCGAAAATGGGTCCGACCGTCGCACGTCTCGTTGGGGGCCGCCTGGCTGAGCGGCTGGCGGCCGTCGACGGGCGCGCGCTGCACCGCGGCGGGGCGGTGGCCGTCGCCCTGCTCGCCCCGCCGTTCGTCATCTTCGTCCATCCGACGCTGGAGCTCGTCCGGCGCAACGGCGAGTACTTCACCGTCGGCTACGTGGCAGGCTGGCAGCTCTACCTCGCTGCCTTCGAGCTGCTCCTCGCCGGGGTGGTCCTGTGGCACCTGCGCGACTCGCCGGCCTTCCGCGTCGTCCTCGGCGTGTACCTGCTCTCCGGGGTCGGATGGTTCGCCTACACCATGGCCGCACGGGCGGTCGAGCCGCGGTGGTCGCTCCTGGCGTTGCTCGCCGTGATCCTCGTCATCGGCGGGATCCGCCTCCGCAACCGGCTCGAGGACGCCGTGCAGACGCTCGGGCTCGTCGGCGCGATCCTCGTCGTCGGGCTCGGATCGAGCTCTTTGTTCGCCGGCGGCACGCTCGAGAGCGCCGCCGTGGCCTCGGATCAGCAGCGTGCGGGCGACGTGGCCGCAACGCCCGAAGGAGAGCCGCGGGACCGGTCGCGGCTCCCCAACGTCTACCACCTCGTCCTCGACGAGTTCCAGACCGAGATGTTCGCGTCGGTCCTCACGAAGGAGGCGGAGCGCGACCTGGACGGCTTCCTCTGGTTCCCCGAGGCCTCCACCCCCTTCGGTCGGACCGAGATGGCGCTGGCCTCGGAGTTCGCCGCCCGGTCGTACGGCTACGGCGAACCGCTCTCGGACTACATCACGCGTGCGTACACCGCGGAGGGCTCGCTCCTCGGGATCCTCGAGGACGCCGGCTACGCGACGACCGGCTGGGTCCCGAGCCTCCGGGTCTTCGGAGGGTCGAGCCCCTTCGACGTGACGCACCTCCATCGGGATGTCGCCGGGGATGCCGTCGCCCACGACGAGCAGGCCGAGCTCGTCCGGTCGACCTGGGTCTACACCCGACTGCCGAGGACGCTCTCGAAGCACCTGATCCCGCCGTACCAGTTCGCGCCGCTCGAGGGAGACGTCCTGCTCCCGGACGACGCACCGCCGGTCTCGGCCATGAGCTTCCGTGCGTTCCTCGACTCGGAAGGGCACGACGCCCCGGCCCGCGGACGCTACGTCCTCACGCACCTCATCCTTCCGCATTTCCCCCACGTCCTCGACGCGAACTGCGCCTACCTCGAGGGAACCCGGACGAACGCTCGCAAGCAGTCCCGCTGCGCCCTGCGCCTGATGGGCGAGTTCGTGGACCGGCTGCAGTCTCTCGACCGCTACGACGGGTCGATGATCATCATCCAGTCGGACCACGGCGCCGGCTTCGACCTCCGGAACGGGAAGCTGGAGCGGGTGCCCATGGAGTTCTACAGCGAGAGGTGGAGCCGGAGCCGGTCGCGCCCGCTGTTGCTGATCAAGCCGCCCGGCAGCACCCACGAGGGGATACGCGTGTCGCCGTTGCCGGCGACGCTCGAGGACGTCGCGCCGACGGTCGTGGACGCGCTTGGGCTCGCGTGGGTTCCGCCTCAGGGGCGGGTCTCGCTGCTCGCCGACCGCTTCCCGGAACGGGCGCGCCGCTACTACCACTTCTACGACAAGGATCCGGACGACTTCATCCGCGGTGCACTGAAGCGCTTCGTGATCACCACGGACGGCATCGCCTTCGACCGCTCCATCCCCGTCCCAGACGGCTGACGCCCGGTACCCCGCCCTCCCCGCCGACGGCCTCCTTGCGGTCGAGCGGAAGAGCGGCCGCCGCGACGGCGTTCACGGATGCGGCACCCACGAGGACAAGATGCGTATGAACGTCCGGGTCAGCGACGAGGCAGCGGCGCTCCTGCGCGAGCGCGGCGGGGTGGCGGCGATCGACTTCGTCCCGCCGGTCGCCTGAGGCGGCCGTGCCGAGGTGTCGGTCGACACCTACCTGCGCGGCAAGAACACCAGCGGCTACACGCGCGTCCACCACGATGACCTCGAGATCCTCCTCGCGCCGTCATTGCTGCGTTGGGCGCAGGACGTGGAACTCGACGTGAAGTCGCTCCTCTTCAAGAGGAGCATCGCCGTGTCGGTCGAGCACCGACACACCGCCGCCTGCCACCACTGAGTGCCGTTGGCGGACGTCGGGTCAGGAGCCCGAGGCCGGGTCGGGGACCCGTTCGGGGGACTCGGGCACGCTCACGCGCGGGCGGGGGCGCCCACGACGCAGCGCGCCGACGTAGACCGCCGCGATCACGAGACCGGCGCCGGCCACGACCGGTGGGGTCGCGCGCTCGCCGAGCAGGAGGGCGGCCACCGGGATCGCGACGATCGGCATGAGCGTGACGACGTAGGCGCTCGCCGAGGCGGTCCAGGTCTTCACGACGTACAGGAACATGGCGAACATCCCGACGGTCCCGAGGACAGCCAGCCACAGCAGCGCCATCCACGTGGATCCGTCGGCGGGAACGGTCCACGGCTCCCCGACGACGAGCGATCCGGCGGCGAGCAGGACCGCCCCGCTCGCCATCCCGATCGCGTTCGAGGTGACCGGATGCGCCTGGGGGTAGCCCTTGATGACGACGGTGGAGGTGGAGACGGACAGCACGGCGAGGAGCCCAGCGACCAGGTAGATCGGCCGGACGGTGCCGAGCTTGTCGGCCGACAGGACCGCGAAGCCGACGATGACCAGCACGGCGCCGACGACGCCGCGGGTCGTGAACCGCTCCTGGCCGTACACAACGGCGAGCGCGAGCGTCACCAGGGGAGCCGAGGCGAGGAGCACCGAGAGGGTGCCGGCGCCCAACCCGTCGATCGCGAAGTACAGCAGCCCGTACGCCGCGCCGAAGCCCAGTGACCCGTAGACGACCGCACCGGTGATCGCACGGCCGCGCGGCAGCCTGTAGCGGCCGGCGAAGGTGATGGCGAACATGAGGACCGCTGCGGCGCCGAACCGGACGGTGGCGCCGAACAACGGAGCGAGTTCCTTGTTGCTGAAGGCGACCGCGGTGAAGTTGCTCCCGCCGATGACGACGGTGCCGAGGAACGCGGCCAGCGTCGACGGCCCCGGTGGACCGCCATGTCCCGGTGTGACCTGTCGCTGCGCCACCCTCTCACCTCTCTCGGGTCTGGGCCTACTCGACGGCGCCGAGGACGAGGGACAGCAGGGCCATGCGCATCACGACGCCGTTGAAGGCCTCGACCCAGTAGCGCTGGTGCGGGGTGTCGTCGACGTCGACCGGCAGCTCGTCCATCCGCGGCAGCGAGTGCAGCACGATCGAGCTCGGCTTCGCCCGGTCCTCGAGCAGCGCCCGGGTCACACGGAAGCGGTCGGGGGTCGTGCCCCGCTCGCCGGTCGCCTCCTCGCGGGACTTGGTGTAGTCGGCCTGGACGACCGGCTCCATGTAGACGACGTCGGCCTCGGCGATGACGTCGCGGACGTCCTCGGCCTCGCGGTAGCGGACGTCCTTGTCGTCGAGCTCCTTCTTGAAGGTGTCGAGCAGCGACATCTCCTCCGGGGAGACGACGACCGCCTCGCTGTCGAACTGCGACAGGGCATGGAGGATCGAGTGCATCGTGCGCATGCGCATGTCGCCGACGCAGAGGATCGTGAGCCCGTCGAGGGTGCCGAGCTCCCCCCGGATGGTGTAGAGGTCGGTGAGGACCTGGGTGGGGTGCTCGCCCCAGCCGTCGCCGCAGTTGATGATCGGCACCTCCGCCCAGCGCGCGGCCTCGGCCGGGGCGCCCTGCTCGAAGTGGCGCATCGCGATGACGTCGCCGTAGTGCTGGAGCATCGAGATCGTGTCCTTGATCGACTCCTGGTAGAAGTCGCCGGCCCGGGTCATCTTCGCGTCCGAGAAGCCGAGGACGTGGCCGCCGAGCCGGTGCATCGCCGCCTCGGTCGCGAGCCGGGTGCGGGTGCTCGGCTGGTAGAAGGCCGTGAGCAGGGTCTTCTTGACCAGGAGGTCGGTGTTCCTCCGCTCCGCGGCGTGCGGCTTCAGCGAGTCGGCCACGTCGAAGACGTGGTCGAACTCCTCGCGCTGGAGGTCCTTCAGCGAGAGGATGTCGCGGCCCTCGAAGCTTCCCATCGGTGTGCTCCTTCGTGGTGATGTCGGGGTCGGCCGGTGTTCTCAGCGGTCGTGGTCGAGTACGGGGCCGGCCGCCTGCTGGCGGCCAGGGGCGACCCCGCCGAGGAGGGGCTCGCCGCGGGGGAGGTAGGCGCCGTCGCCCGCCGTCCCGGTGAAGCGCCCGTCGCGGGCGACCACCCGGCCGCGGGACAGGACGAGGGAGGGCCAGCCGGTCACGGACCGGTCCTCGTAGGGGGAGTGGTCGACGGCCATGTGGAGCTCGCTCGCGGCGAGCGACTGCGGGCGGTCGGGGTCCCAGACGACGACGTCGGCGTCCGAGCCGGGCGCGAGGCGCCCCTTCCGCGGCCAGAGGCCGAAGAGCTGCGCCGGCGCCTCCGCGCAGAGCCGGACCCAGTCGGTGACCGTGAGCCGGCCGGCGCGGACCCCCTCCCAGACGAGCGCGAGGCGGGTCTCGATGCCGGGCAGGCCGCCGGGTACCTCGGTGAAGTCGCGGAAGCCGTCGGGGCGGCCGGCGAGCCCGGCCCGCCGGTCGGAGATCCAGAACGGGCAGTGGTCGGTCGCGACCGTGTGGATCCAGCCCTCGGCGAGGCCGTGCCAGAGCTCCTCGGAGTGCCAGGGATCGCGCAGCGGCGGCGTGCAGACGTAGTTCGCGGCCTCCTCGTCGGGCAGGGCGAGACGGCTCGCGTCGAGGTGGAGGTACTGCGGGCAGGTCTCGGCCAGGATCGGCACGCCCCGCTCCTGTGCCTCACGGATCGCCGCGAGGGCGGGCGCCGACGAGACGTGGACGACGTAGAGGGGGGTGCCGGCGTCCTCGGCGAGCCGCGCGGCACGAGCGGTCGCCTCGCCCTCGAGCTCGGCGGGGCGTGTGGCGGCGTGCTCGGCGACGCCGGTGCGTCCGGCGGCGAGGGCCTCGCGGCGGAGCTCCTCGATGCGGTTGCCGCTCTCGGCATGGACGGTCACGAGCGCCCCGTACTTCGCCCCGAGCCGCAGGACGTCGGAGATGGTCGCGTCGTCGACCTGGAGGCGTTCGGGGTAGGCCATGTAGAGCTTGATCGAGCGCACGCCCTCAGCGACGGCCGCCTCGACGACGTCCTCGGGGACCGCCTCGGTCAGGGTGAGGTGGAGCGACCAGTCGACCGCCGCCGGCTCGGCCCAGCGCCGCCAGGTCTGAAGGGCGGCCAGCGGGTCCTCGCCGCGGTAGGCGGTGGCGTAGTCGATGATCGTCGTCGTCCCGCCGACCGCGGCGGCGCGGCTGCCGCTCTCGAAGTCGTCGGAGACGCGCACCTTCCCGACGGG
>JBOHEE010000322.1:0-7070 GCA_050700895.1 Nitriliruptorales bacterium
GCCCGGCACGAGCCGACCGCTGCGCGTCGCCGTCGTCGGCGCGACCGGCGCCGTCGGTCAGGAGCTGCGACGCCTCCTCCTCGACCGCGCGTTCCCGGTCGACGGCGACCCGGTGTTCATCGCGAGCGAGCGCTCCGCGGGACGACGCCTCGCCTTCGGTGACCGCGAGATCGAGGTGGTCGTGCCCTCCCGGGAAGCCTTCGACGGCGTCGAGATCGCCCTTTTCTCGGCCGGAGCGACGCGGTCCCGAGAGTGGGCGCCGGTTGCGGCTGAGCATGGTGCGGTCGTGGTCGACAACTCGTCCGCGTTCCGTCAGGACCCCGACGTCCCCCTCGTCGTCAGCGAGGTGAACCCCGGCGACGTGGCCCAGCGCCCGAAGGCGATCATCGCGAACCCGAACTGCACGACCATGGTGCTCATGGTCGCCGCGAAGCCGCTCCATGAGGCGTTCGGCCTCGCCGAGATGGTGGCGACCTCCTACCAGGCTGCCGGCGGCGCAGGGCAGGGCGGGATCCGCGAGTTGCTCGAGCAGGCAGAGAAGCTCCTCGCGGACACCGACGCGCTCCGCTGCCGGGGGGCCGACGCGATCGGGACCGTGGCGGCCGAACAGTTCAGCAAGGCGATCGCCTTCAACGTGCTCGCCCACTGCGGCACCTTCACCGACGACCGCTACACCGACGAGGAGTGGAAGCTCGTCAACGAGAGCCGAAAGATCCTGCACCTGCCGGAGCTCCGGGTCTCCCCGACGTGCGTCCGCGTCCCGGTGGTCGTCGGCCACTCGGTTGCCGCCCGGCTCACCTTCGAGCGGGAGCCGGTCGTCGAGGCGGCCCTGGAGGTGCTCCGCGACGCGCCCGGGCTCGTCGTCGAGGACGGCACCGGACAGGACGGCGAGCCGCTCGCCTACCCGACCCCGCTCGAGAGCGCGGGACGCGACGAGGTCTTCGTCGGCCGAGTACGCCGCGACCTCGCCGACCCGAACTCGCTCAACATCTGGGTCGTCGGCGACAACCTGCTGAAGGGCGCCGCGCTCAACACCGTCGAGATCGCCGAGCTCGTCGCCGCCGAGAGCGCCGAAGGCTAGGGGGTTCGGGGGACTCAAGGAGTGGAGCGCAGCCCCACAGTCTCTCGCAGCTGCGCGGAACGCAGTCCCCCGACTCATCCGGGGCAGGCGCAGGGCACGTGGCCGCAGCGGGGGCAGCCCGCGCCGTAGCGCGACTCCACCGCGTCGTCGAGGTCGACGTCGAGCTGGTCGGCGAGCGACACGAGCCAGGCGAAGACGTCGGCGAACTCGTGGCGGCGCTCCTCGTGATCCTCGCGGAACACCGCACGGGACAGCTCGCCGACCTCCTCGACGAACCACGCGAACGTGCGGGGGACGCCGCGGCTCAGGTCGCGCTCCCCGTACGTCTGACGGATCGTCCGCTGGAACCCGGCGATGTCCATGCGCGCCTCCGGACGACGACGGGCCGCGGTGGGTACCGCGGCCCGAGCAGTCGGGATGGCCGGATTCGAACCGGCGACCTCCACGTCCCGAACGTGGCGCGCTAACCAAGCTGCGCTACATCCCGAAGAAGCGACGAGGGTACCGGAGGGCCGGCGGCGGGCGCGAGGAGCCTCCCTTGGGGGTTCGGGGGAGCGTGGGTGGCAGGATGCGGACGGGCGTACATGGCTCAAGAGTGGAGCGCAGCCCGACAGGAATCCCGGGCTGCGCGGAACGTGGTCCCCCGACCTACGGGAGGAGGGTGAGGAGGCTCACCTCGGGTCGGCACGCGAAGCGGAACGGCGCGAACCGCGACTGGCCGACGCCCGGCGTGACGTGCAGGACCGATCCCGCCCAGCGCGACGTGCCACGGGCGCGACCGGTCTCCAGATCGCAGTTCGTGACCAGCGCCCCGACGCCCGGGACGCGCACCTGCCCGCCGTGGGTGTGGCCGGCGAGCAGCACGTCGTAGCCGGCGGAGGCGAGGAGGTCGAGCGCGTGGGTGTACGGGGCGTGCACCAGCCCCAGGCGCAGGACGGCGCTCTCGGCCGCCGGACGGACCGCCTCGAGGGGTGGGAGGCGCACGGCCGGAAAGTGGGGATCGCGCAGACCGGCCACCTCGACCAGGCCGGCCCGGGTCTCGAGCGTCGTGCGCTCGTCCTCGAGGACCCGCCAGCCGGCCGCCACGAGACCCTCGCGGTAGCGGTCGGTGTCGAGCGGTGCGCCGTGGGCACGCAGACCGGGATGGCGGTGGAAGTAGATGTCGGGGCTCTTGAGCGTCGGGGCGAAGAGGTCGTTGGATCCGATCACGGCGAGGCCCGGGACGCCCTCGTCGGTGAGCATCGCGAGAAGATCGACGGTGGGCTCCTCGGCGTCGTGAGCTCCGAGCATGTCGCCTGCGGCCACGACGAGGTCGTAGTCGAGGTCGGCAAGCGAGCGGAGGAATCTGGAGAGCCGGTGCTGCGGCGGGCTGTGGTGCATGTCCGCGAGGAGCAGGACACGGAGCGGACGCCTTCCGGCGCGAAGCGTCCCCGGCAGATCCTCGTGGCGGACGCGGAACCAGTTGCGCTCGACCAGCGACGCGTACGCGAACGCCCCGCCGGCGAGCAGGCCGGCGGCGCCGAGCACGCGCGCGAGCGACACGGGTCCTCCAGGTGGACCGGTCAGTCGGATGGGGTCGGGCTCGGCGACGGATCGGGAGCGCCGCTGTCGCCGGTCTTGCTGTCCCCGCCGCCGCCGTTGCCCCCGCCTCGGCCGTTCCCGTTGCCGTTCCCCTCGCCTTGATCCTGCGGCTCGCGGCCGACGGCGATGACGACGCGGGAGCCCTCCTCGACCTCGGCCCCCGGCTCCGGGCTCTGCTCCACGACGTGGCCGATCTGCGACTCCTCCTCGGCGTCGGTGTCGACGACACGGACGAGGAAACCGGCCTCCTCGAGGACCTTGATCGCGTCCTCCTCTGCCACCCCGAGCACGTCGGGCACCGCCACCTTCGGCGGCTCGCCCTTGCCGTCGCTGATGAAGAGCGTGACGCCGGTCCCCTTCCAGGCGCGGCTGCCCGCCGCCGGATTCTGCTTGGCGACGGTGCCCGCCGGGAAGTGATGCTCGAGCTCCTCCGTCACCACCCGGAAGTCCCGCGCCTCGAGCAGGTTCGTCGCCTCCTCCTCGGTCATCCCGACCACGTCGGGCACGGTGACGGTCGGGATCGGCGGCGGGGCCGCGAACGTCGCCTCGGGAACGCCCTCGAGCACCTTCTGCATGTAGTCGGCCCACATGTGGCCGGGGATCGTCCCGCCCGTGACGCGCGCGACCGTGTAGCCGTTCACGCGATCCGGGATGTCGAAGAGCGACCCGCACCCGTGCTCAAGGATCGGGTCGTCGGGGGCATAGTCCTCGGGGTCGGGGCACTGCTTCAGCTCGTAGCCCATCCACGCCGCGGTGGCGTACTGCGGGACGAACCCGTTGAACCACGCGTCCGCCCAGTCCTGGGTCGTCCCGGTCTTTCCGGCCACCGGGCGCCCGAGCTGGCCGCGGATGTAGCCGGCGGTGCCCCCGGCGCTGGGCGGCCCGGTCAGGATGTCGACCGCCCGGTCCACGACCCCCTGGTCCACGACGCGCTCGCAGTCCTCGTTGTGCTGGTAGATGAGGTTGCCGCTGCGGTCCTCGATGCGCTCGATCGCGAAGGGCGCGCAGTGCACCCCGCGGTTCGCGAGCGTCGCGTTGGCCACGGCCATCTGGAGCGGGAAGACGTCGGCCGCGCCGAGCCCGATCGAGCACGACTTCTCCCCGAAGGTGTGCCAGTTCGGGGAGTCCTTGATGCCGAGCCGCTCGGACACGAGCTTCACGTTCTCCACGCCGACGGCCGACGTGAGCTTGGCGAAGTAGACGTTGCTCGAGCGCTTCGCGCCCTCGTACATGTTCATGAAGCCGCCGCCGCCGGCGTAGTTTTTGACTCTCCAGGGGACGTTGTGCGACTTCTCGCAGCCCTCGATGAGCTGGCCCGAAGTGGTGTCGAAGCTGGTCCCCGGCGAGAACCCGTTCGCGAGCGCGGCGGTGAGTACGAGCGCCTTGAAGGAGGAGCCCGGCTGGCGTCCGCTGCCGCCCGCGCCGGGGACAGCCGGGTTGACCTTCGTCACCTCGCACGGGTTGCGGTCCTCGGGGCAGTTGCCGTAGGCCTTCGGGCCCACCGCCATCGCCCGCACGGCGCCGCTCGCGGCCTCGACCGTCACGAGGGCAGCCAGCGGGTCGTCGATCGGATCCTGCAGGTACTGCGCGATCGTGTCGTCGGCGGTGCGCTGGAAGTTGGGCTCGAGGGTCGTGTGGATGACGAGGCCGCCACCGAAGACGGCGCGGAGGCGCTGCCCCTTCGTCTCCCCGAGTGCGGCCTGGGCCTCGGGCTGGAGGTCGGTGCCCGCGTCGTAGAGGATCCGCTTCACCCAGTCGACGAAGAAGGGCTCGACGGTCTCGAGATCCGGGGCCAGGCGCAGCCCGAGGGGACGCTTCTCGGTCTGCTCGACCTCGTCGGCGGTGATGAATCCCTGTCGCGCCATCTGGTCGACGACGATGTTCCGCCGTCCGAGCGCCAGCTCCGGGCTGTCGACGGGGTTGTTGCGCTCAGGGGCACGGATGATCCCGACCAGGGTCGCCGACTCCGCGAGGTCGAGCTGGCTCACATGCTTGGAGAAGTAGAAGCGAGCAGCGGTCCCGATCCCGTACACGCCCTCGCCGAAGTACACGGCGTTGAAGTAGCGCTCGAGGATGTCCTCCTTCGCCATGCGCTTCTCGAGCTCGATCGCCCACATCGCCTCCTGGATCTTGCGCCGGACCGACAGCTCCGTCGTGATCTCCTCGGTCGCCTGGCGGAGGTACTGCTGGGTGATCGTCGAGGCGCCCTCCTCGATCCCTCCGGCGCGGACGTTCGTGAGCAGCGCGCGGAACATGGCCCGGTGGTTGATCCCGACGTGGGTGTAGAAGGTGGTGTCCTCGGTCGCGAGGAGCGCGTTCTGGGTGACCTGGGGAACGTCGCCCAGCGGCACGAGAACGCGGTTCTCGACGTCGTGGAGCTCGGCGAGCTTCGTACCGTCGGAGGCGAGGATGATCGAGTTCTCGGCCGGACGCTCGATCTCGGCCGGAAGTGGCGGCACCTGGAGGACGTCGGAGCGCACGAGCCCCAGCGCCCGTTCCGTCGCGAGCGCCCCAGGCAGAACGAGCGTCGAGGCCAGCAACCCGATCCCGGCGACGACCGCTATCAGCAGGAATACGCGCTGGACGAGAGCGAGGGGGGCAGAGACCTCGGAGGTGGTCAACGCGTGACTCCGGGGTGGTGAGTGACCGGCGCGGTGGTGCGCCGCCGACGGCGTCTGGGGCGCAGTCTACGGATGGAGAGTCTACGGTCGGAGTTCGCGTCCGCCCCCTGCCCGTGCGGGCACCCGGCCTTCGCGGCGCGCGCGATGGCGCCGTACAGCGTCCGCCCCCCGCCCGTGCGGGCACCCGCGCGACCGCCACGCCGACGAGCTCGCCGTCGAGGTCCGTCCCCCGCCCGTGCGGGCACCCGGCGACGTCGATTCCGACGCTGCAGCGGGTCCCTCGGGACCTTCGAGGTCGCCGACGGCGGGGTCGAGTGGGCGCAGGGCGCACAGGACCGCACACGGACTCAGGACGTCCACTGGTCCTGTCGACCCTGAGAGACGAGGCCGAGATCAGACGGGCGACGGGGGGAACTAGCCATGTCGAGTCATCCCGAACGGCATAAGAGGGCTATTCCGGACAGTCCAGCGACTCCGTACGGTGTCCATTCGTACGGAGTCGGCGGCATGGGGAGGTCGTACGTGCCGAGCACCTGGTGGATGGCTCTGGCTCGGTGTCGCGATCACGACCCCGAGGTGTTCTTCGTCCGGGGAGCGGCGCAGAGTCGTCGCGCGATGAAGATCTGCTCGAACTGCGACGTCCGCGACGAGTGCCTGCAGTACTCGCTCGAGAACGACGTGGAGTTCGGGATCTGGGGAGGGATGACCGAGCGCCAACGGCGCCGGCTCGTCCGCACACAGGCGACCGCCTGAACCCACGACGACCGGGACGGCTGAGCTACGTCCCGGTCATGACCTCCGCGACGGATGCGAGGGTCGGCAGGTCGTGGACGTCGGTGGGGAGCAGCGGGACCTCGACGAGCGTGTCCAAAGACACGCCGTAGAGGGCGGCGGCCACGTCACGGCGCTCGCGCGTCCCGACATCCGCCCCCTCCGCCAGCAGTTCGAGGGCGGCCGCCACCGCTCGCTCCTCGGCTCCGCCGACGGATCGACCGGCGGCCTCGCGCAGCTCCGACGGTGGGGGGCAGCCGGCGCAGTCGGGGTGCACCCGGTTCACCACGAGACCGGCGGTGTGGAGCCCCTCCTGCTCGAGGCGCTCGAGGAAGAAGCGCGCCTCCCGCAGTGGGGGCGGCTGCGGCGAGGCCACCACGACGAATCTCGAGGAGGGCTCTCCCAGACGGGAGCGGACCTCCTCGGCGCGCTCCTTGAAACCCTCGTACATCCCCTCGAAGTTGCGGAAGAAGTCGGCCAGGTCCTCGAGCAGCTCCATGCCGGTGACGCGGCTGGCGACGCGCATGAACGTCTGTGTGCCGAAGCCGACGACCCTCGTGATGCCCTTGCCGGCGGCGAACCCTGGGCGGAGCAGGAGCTTGAGCAGGCGTCCCTCCAGGAAGTCGGTCATGCGGCGTGGCGCGTCGAGGAAGTCGAGGGCGTTGCGCGTCGGCGGCGTGTCGACGACGAGCAGGTCCCAGTCGCCCTCGTCGTCGAGAGCGTGGAGCTTCTCCATCGCCATGTACTCCTGGGTCCCCGCGAGGGTGGACGAGAGCGTGTGGTAGATGCGGTTGCGCTTGATCGCCCGTGCCCGCTCCGGCGAGGTCGCATGACGGTCGACGACCTCGTCGAACGTGCGCTGCATGTCCAGCATCATCGCCCAGAGCTCGCCGCCCTTCGGGATGTCCCATGGCGCGGACGAGAGATCCACGGGCTCGGGGGTGTTGCCGAGCTCGCCGATGCCCATCGCCTGGGCGAGTCGTCGCGCCGGGTCGATCGTGAGCACGAGCGTGCGC
>JBOHEE010000323.1:0-2853 GCA_050700895.1 Nitriliruptorales bacterium
GCGATGGCGTGGGCGGCCGCCGACGCGCTGCGCCCCGACGGCTCTTTCGACGACGCGGCCTGGGCGCGCGGCCGGGCCCGGTTCGAGGCGCACGTCGTGGAGGACTGACGCGCCGCCGCCTCGTTCCCAGGCGGACCGAACACGCTCCACGGGCCCGCCAGCGGGAGGCCGCCGGCGGCGCGCGGGAACGCACTCACCCGCGGTCCGGGCACGCCCTTGACACGACGGTCGCCGTCATGGCATCTTCGGTCGGCCGACCGAACGGAAAGCCGCCATGGAGGCGCCGACCGAACGCGCGACCGGGACCTCGAGCGCGATCCTCGAGGCGGCGCGCCGGTGCCTGCTCGAGGCGGGGTTCGCCGGCCTCTCCACCCGGCGGATCGCCGACGAGGCCGGGGTCCCCCTGTCGCAGATCCACTACCACTTCGGCTCGAAGCAGCGCCTCGTCCTCGCGGTGCTTGCGCGCGACGACGCCCGCCTCCTTGGCCGTCAGGAGGAGCTCTTCGCCGCAGACCTCCCGCTCTGGAAGCAGTGGGAGCAGGCCTGCGACTTCCTGGAGGACGATCTCGCGAGCGGCTACGTCCGCGTCCTCCAGGAGATGCTCGCCGCCGGGTGGTCGG
This sequence comes from Nitriliruptorales bacterium, assembly GCA_050700895.1. Taxonomy (GTDB): domain Bacteria; phylum Actinomycetota; class Nitriliruptoria; order Nitriliruptorales; family JAHWKO01; genus JBOHEE01. The sequence goes on from JBOHEE010000323.1 coordinate 621, forward strand.
ACCCCGAGGTCGCCGACGCGGTCCGGACCCACCTCCAGGGCTGGTACGGCCTCATCGCCGACGTCGCCGGTCGAGCGGCGGATCGGCTCGGGGGACTCGGCCCGTTCGAGCCCGCCGAGATCGCAGCGCTCGTCGGCGACGCCTTCCTCGGCGCCGAGTCGACGATCCTCCTCGGCGTCGGTGAGGCGGACGTCCCGTCCCGCTCCGCGCTCCGCAAGGTCGGGGCGCTCATCCGCATGCTCGAGGGCGCCTAGCCAGCCAGGACCGCCCGGAAGGAGGAACCATGCGCGCACGGCTGCCCGACGTCGAGGGCTACGTCGAGCACGAGGGGGTGAAGGTCGCCTACGAGGTGTTCGGGGACGGCGACCCCACGATCCTCCTGCTGCCGACGTGGATGATCGTGCACTCGCGCGTGTGGAAGATGCAGGTGGCCTGCCTCGCGCGCCACTTCCGCGTCGTCACGTTCGACGCGCCGGGCAACGGTCGCTCCGACCGGCCGACGGACCCCGCCGCGTACGGCGTCGAGCGGCTGGGCGCGCACGCGCGCGAGGTCCTGGATGCGACCGGGACCGAGCGGTCCGCTCGCTCGTCCCCGACCGTCCGGAGCAGCGTGTCTGGCGCCGGGGCCGCTCCCGGCGGCGGCGCGTCCTCTACATCTCCTCTCCGATCGGCCTCGGACACGCGCAGCGCGACCTCGCGGTCGCGCAGGAGCTGCGCCGGCTCCACCCCGACGTCGAGATCGACTGGCTCGCCCAGCACCCGGTGACCGCGGCGCTGGAGACCGCCGGCGAACGGGTCCATCCGGCGAGCGCCTGGCTCGCGAACGAGTCGACCCACATCGAGTCGGAGTCCGCCGAGCACGACCTCCACGCGTTCCAGGCGATCCGCCGCATGGACGAGATCCTGGTCGCGAACTTCCTCGTCTTCCACCACGTCGTCAGCGACGAGCCCTACGACCTCGTGGTCGGCGACGAGTCGTGGGAGGTCGACTGCCACCTCCACGAGAACCCGAAGCTGAAGCGCTTCGCGTACGCCTGGTTCACCGACTTCGTCGGCTGGCTGCCGATGACGGACGGCGGCGACCGGGAGGCCCATCTCACCGCGGACTGCAACGCGGAGATGATCGAGCACATCGCCCGCTACCCGCGCGTCCGCGACCGCGCGCTGTTCGTCGGCGACCCCGACGACATCGTCCCCGACGCGTTCGGCCCGAACCTGCCGCTCATCCGCGACTGGACGGAGGAGCACTACGCCTTCCCCGGCTGCATCACCGGCTTCGACCCGGCGGCGTTCGCCGACCGCGAGGCGCTCCGTGCCGAGCTCGGCTACGCCGACGACGAGCAGTTCTGCGTCGTGACGGTCGGCGGGTCGGGCGTCGGCGGCGACCTCCTCCGCCGCGTCGTCGACGCCTTCCCGGAGGCGAAGCGGCGCGTGCCTGACCTGCGCATGGTCGTCGTCGCCGGGCCGCGCATCGACCCCGCGTCGCTGCCGGTGCGCGACGGGCTCGAGGTGCGCGCGTACGTGCCCCAGCTCTACCGACACCTCGCGGCCTGCGACCTCGCGGTCGTCCAGGGCGGGCTCACGACCTCCATGGAGCTCACCGCCACCGGCCGCCCGTTCATCTACGTGCCGCTGCGACACCACTTCGAGCAGAACCACCACGTGAGCCACCGCCTGCGCCGCCACCGCGCCGGCCGGCGCCTCGACTTCGAGGACAGCACGCCGGAGGGCCTCGCCGACGCGATCGCCGACGAGATCGGTCGCGAGACCGACTACCGCCCCGTCCGCACCGACGGCGCCGCCCGCGCCGCAGCACTCCTCGGAGAGCTCCTGTGAGACGGGTCAGACGGTGTTGAGTTCGCGGTGGACGGCGGGGACGACCGCCCGGAGGTAGCTGCCGAGGCGGACGAACGACGTCCCGGTCTCGCGGAAGCGGTAGCTGATCGGCACCTCCGCGTACCGGAAGCCCTTCGCGAGCAGGTCGAGGGTGAGGACCTGCGCGTAGTTGAAGTCGTGGACGATCTCCGCGCGCAGGGCCGCCTCCCGCGACAGCGCCCGGTAGCCGGACTGGCCGTCGGTCACCGGATGGCGGGAGACCCATCGGAGCAGCGCCGTGAGGACCCGGTTGCCGAGGCGGCGGTGCGGCAGCATGCGGTCGATCCGGCCCGCGAAGCGCGACCCGACGACGTAGTCGGCGGCACCGTCGAGGACCGGGCCGACCAGCCGCTCGAGC
>JBOHEE010000324.1:0-3720 GCA_050700895.1 Nitriliruptorales bacterium
GTCCTACACCGGCCGCCGACCGTGAAGGCGGACCCCCACCGCACGCCAAGGGCCGCGGCCAGGATCGCTGACAGGGCTTCTTCGCTCGGCCCGCGACCGGCCGTGAACTTCGCCGCTCGCTGACGACAGCTTCCCCATCGTCATCCGCCGCCAGCGTCGAGCTCGTCGTTTGGCGCAGATGAAGACGTCGCTGGCATCCTCCCGTCGGAAGGGTCGAGGAAACGCGACGTCCGGACGACGAATGGCTCCACCGACCGGACGCCAGCCGTTCGCGAAGAGGGAGGACCTGGCGTGGCCGACGACATCGAGCTGTCCGACCCGAGCGTGCACACCGCGTGGGTGACGGAGCGCATCCGCTTCTCGGACACCGACGCGATGGGGCACGTGAACAACATCGCCATCGCCGCGTACTTCGAGTCGGGGCGGATCGCGATGGGCATGGAGATCGCAGGTTCCACGCCGCACGGGGCGCACGCGTTCACTCTCGCGCGGCTCACGATCGACTACCGCGCCGAACTGCACTATCCCGGCGAGGTTCGTGTCGGCTCCCGCGTCCTCCGGGTCGGTCGGACCTCCTACACCATGGGGAGCGCCCTCTTCACCGACGGGGACCGCTGCACGGCCACCTCGGAGAGCGTCGTCGTCATGCTCGGACCCGACGGGCCGCACCCGATCGAGGGCGATCTCCGGCAGCGCCTCGAGGAGCTCGCCGCTCGCTGACGGGCGTCAGGCCCCAGGGCGGAGGGCCTGCGCCCCATCGCCATCGCCGAAGAACGAGAGCTGCTCTGTGAGGGGCGGCACCTGCGCCGAAGGGGTCCGCCGCTGGCTGCGCTCGAGGTGCCGCATCTGGTCGTCGAAGTAGATGTGCGGCCGCAGGGACTCGAGCAGATCGGTCTTGGCGACCCCGCCGAGGAAGAAGGTCTCGTCGATCCTCACGCCCCAGGTGCGCAGGGTGTTGATCACCCGCTGGTGGGCGGGTGCCCCCCGGGCCGTCACGAGCAGCGTGCGCACCGGCGATCCCCCTTCCGGGAAGCGCTCCTGGATCCGTCTCAGAGCCATCAGGAACGGCTTGAACGGGCCCGGCTGCATCGGTTCGTCGACGAGCGCCTCTTCCCGTTCCTGGAACGCCTGGAGGCCCTGCTGCTGGTAGATCCGCTCCGACTCGTCGTCGAAGAGCACGGCGTCGCCGTCGAAGGCGATCCTCACCTCCGACGGCGCTTCGTGATCCATCCCGTCGGGAGGGGGGCAGACGAGCGCGGCCGGGAATCCCTTGCTCAGCGCACCCTTGACGTCGTCGGGATCCGCGGAGAGGAACAGCTGGCAGTGGAACGAGCCCAGGTGTGGCCAGGGATCCTGTCCGCCGGTGAACGCTCCCCTCGTGATGTCGAGGCCGTGGTTCTCGATGGATCGGAAGACGCGAACCCCGGAGTCGGCGTCGTTGCGCGAGATCACCACGACCTCGACGAGGCGGCTGTCGACGCTCGCGTTGATGGCCAGCAGGCCGCGGACGAGGGGGAAGGCGGTCCCCGGCTTCAGGACGACGTCCTCGTTCGCGCGCTGGTGGGCCCGGTACGCGTCGAGGCCCTGGTTGCGGAAGATCGCGTCGGCTTCGTCCAGATCGAAGAGCGCCCTCGAGGAGATCCCGACGACGAGCTTGTCGTCCAGCGAGTACGCCATGTGTCTTTGCTCGGGGAGCGTTGTCGGCTCGCGAGGGTATCCGCCACCGTCCGTGATCGCGGGGGTTCGGGGGGGCTCAGGAAGCCGAGCGGTCCCCGACGGTTCAGGGGGGCGGGGGCGCGACCTTCACGACCGCCGACCAACGATCACGCCGTCCGCCGAGCGGTCCCCGACGGTTCAGGGGGGCTGGGGCGCGACGTCGAGGAGGCGTCTGGCCAGCCGGCGCAACTCGTCGACGAGCTCGGTCGGCTCGAGCACCTCGAAACCACAGCCGAGCCCGGCGAGGAAGTTGGCGATCCAGCGGAGTTCGTCGGCGCCGATGTGGAGGAGCGTCACGTCACCGTCCGCCTCGAGCAGACCGAGGGTCGGAGGGACCCGTTGTGTGGCACCCTCGAGTGGCAGATCGAGCCGCACGGTCGCCCGCCAGCGGTACGGGGCGACGGCGAGCGCCTCGGTGACGAGGGCCGCGGCGTCTGGCGGATCCTCGATCCGCACACGCACCGCCGTCGGCAGGACGTCGGTGACGCGGTCGATCCGGAAGGTCCGCCAGGCGTGACGACGCACGTCGCGGGCGACCAGGTACCAGCGCCGGGCGGCATGGACGACCCGGAACGGGTCCACGTCACGCCGGGTCGTCCTGCCCTCCCGGTCGCGGTAGCCGAGGAGGAGGCGCTCGCCGCGGCGGCACGCGACCGCGACGGTCGAGAGCACCTCGGCGTCGACGGTGTCGGGGACGGGCGCGCCGAGGTGGACGGTCGCCGTCCCGAGCGCGGCCACGCGGTCCCGCAGCCGCGACGGCAGGACCTGCTCGAGCTTTCCGAGCGTCGTCAGCGCGGACTCCCCGAGCCCGGCGACGCCACTGAGGGCGGCGGTCCGGAGGCCGATGGCGACCGCGACGGCCTCCTCGTCGGACAGGACGAGCGGGGGCAGCGCCTGGCCGCCCGCGAGGCGGTAGCCGCCGTAGCGCCCGGGCTCGGCCTCGACCGCGTAGCCGAGGTCGCGCAGGCGCGTCACGTCGCGTCGGACCGTCCGCGGGGTGACGCCGAGCCGCTCGGCGAGCTCGTCGCCGGCCCACGTCGCCCGGGCCGGGAGGAGCGCGAGCAGGCGGAGCAGCCGGTTCGTGGGGTCCATGCTCGAAGTATCCCACATCTGCGGACAGGATCTGTCCGCAACTTGTCGTACGGTGCCGTCGTCGGCGTCGCAGGGGAGGATCCGCAGGTGTCTGGAGAACTCAACGCGGCCCTCGTAAGGGCGCAGGAACACCTGGATGTCCTCCGAGCGGAGGCGGAGATCGAGCGCCGCCTGCGGCGCGCACGCCTCGGCCGGACCCCTCGGGTCCGGGCGGTGGTCGCGCGCTGGCTCATCGGGCTGGGCGAGCGGCTGCAGCCGGCGCCCACGGTCCCGCACCGCCCCCGCCGTTGACAGGCCGAGGAGACGCGGCGGGCGTGCGACGCCTCTCCGTCGACGAGCGACGGGCGCGTCTCGCGCTGCGTCACCGGCTGGCAGCGCCTCCCGGCTCCGTGACCGAGACGGCCGGTGAGCTGGTCGGACTGCACTCCTCCGACCCGACGTCGGTCTTGCTCGCGGTCGCCGCTCGGATGCCGGGGAGCCGCCCGTCCGATCTGGAGTCGGCGCTCTACGAGGAGCGGACGCTCGCGCGCGTCCTCGGCATGCGCCGGACCATGTTCGTCGTACCGGTCGACCTCGTCCCGGTGATCCACGTCGCGTGCGCGCGTCCCCTGGCCGCTCGCGAGCGCCGGCGCGCCGCAGGGATGGTCGAGGACGCCGGCATCGCGAAGGACGGCGCTCGGTGGGTGGAGCAGGCTGCGGACGCCACGCTCGCGGCGCTCGAGGAGCTCGGCGAGGCCACGGCCAGCGAGCTCTCGGCACAGGTCCCTGCGCTCGAGAAGCGGATCAGCGTCGGCGAGGGGAAGCGGTGGGCGGGCACGGTCGGGATGTCGACCCGCGTGCTGTTCCTCCTCGCCACGGAGGGTCGGATCGTGAGGTCGCGACCCCGCGGCTCGTGGACCAGCTCACACTAAC
>JBOHEE010000325.1:0-1813 GCA_050700895.1 Nitriliruptorales bacterium
CTACAGGAAGTCGGTCACCTTGCACCCATAGAGCTTCGCGAACGTGTTCGCCTCGATCAGGTCCACGCGCCGCTCGCCGGACTCGCAGTTCGAGACGAACGACTGCGGTTTGCCCAGCTTCCGCGCCGCCTGCGCCTGCGTCAGCCCCGCCGCCAGTCGCGCTGCCTTGAGCTTCCTAGTGAAGCGCGCGTACTCCGGGGAGCCGGTCTTCGGCATTCCGCGAGGGAATGTCTTGGCGCCACGCCGATATACGAACTTCCGATATTGTGTCCTCGGATTGTCGGTGCAGGGCCGAACGCGGGCAGCTGCATCGCCACGACTGCAGAGGCGGGCTGGGTTGCGAGGGAAAGGAAACAGCGTCAAGCGGCGCACCCGTGAGTGGGTCTCCAAGACCGACCTCACTCGGTACGTGCGCTGCCCGTACTCGTGGTGGCTGCTCGACCGCGGAGAGATCACGTTCGAGGACACCGTGGACGAGTTCCAGCTCCGCCTCCTCCTGGCCGGAACCGAGTTCCAGCGGCTCACGGAATCGTCGGCCGTGCCGATCGAGGTCGAGCCCGAGGACTGGAAGATCCTGCGGTCCACCGACATCCGGGTCCTCGGCACGCCGATGTTCGAGAACCGCGACCTCAGGATTTTCGGGACGCCCGATGGGATCGACGCCGCGGGCGGCGCGCTCATCCCCATCGAGATCAAGTCGCACAAGGACGTGCAGCGCACCGACGAGCTGGAGCTCGCCTTCTACTGGCTGCTGCTCCAGCCGCAGCGCAGGAGGCGCGTGCCGCCGCGCGGGCTGCTCATCCTCCGGCGGGATGACGGTGCGGAAGAAGTCGAGGTCCCCCTCCGCGAGCACCGCTTCGACGAGGTCCGGCGCCTGCTGCGGGAGATCCGCGAGGCGAGGCGCCGCGGCGTGGAGCCGCGCATCTGCGGCTGCAACGTGTGCAGCAAGGTCAGGCGGGACGAGGTCACCGCCGCGGCGAGGTCGCGTGCCGATCTGACGCTCATCCGCGGCATCGGGTGGGCTTATGCCCCCGCACTGGAACAGCTCGGCATCAGAACCTGGCGCGACCTCATGCACTGCGATCCTGTCCAGATCATTGGCGGCATGCGCGAGCGCGGCTACTCCATCTCGAACTGGCACATCGACGGGTGGAAGCATCACGCCGCCAGCTACGCCACGGGCGCCCCCGTCGTGTTCGGGGCCGGCGGACCGCTGCCAGAAGCGTTCATCGCGCTCGACCTGGAGTACATCCCAGAGGGTCTCCTGTGGTTGATCGGACTCTCTGTCCAGAAGCCCGGCCGCTGCGAACACCGCTTCATGTGGGCCGATCGGCCCCGCGACGTGAAAGCCAATCTCGCGGAGCTAGCCACGGTCCTGCGCGCTCACGAGTCGCTGCCCGTGCTGACCTGGTCCGGCGACAGCGCCGATGTCCCCGTGCTGCGTTCGGCGGCAGAGCGATACAAGATGCCTGAGGTCATGGCGCCCATCGAGGGCAGGCACCTGGACTTGTACGACTACGTGGGGCGGAACCTCCGGCTGCCGATCCCGCGATTCGGCCTCAAGGATGTCGGCGCGTATTTCGGCGTGCCCCGGATCAGCAATGTGTCCGACGGCCTGGAGGCGCTTTACCTGTACGAGCAGTACGCGCGGGCGAAGGGCCGGAGGAAGGCGCTGCTGCGAGAGCAGCTCATCGCCTACAACCGTGACGACCTCGATACGCTCGTGGAGGTCGCCGGCAGGATCCGCGATCTGTCGTCAGCGCAGCGGGGGTCTAGCGAGCCAACGATGGTCGTTCCAGCACCGCCGCCCAAT
>JBOHEE010000326.1:0-4678 GCA_050700895.1 Nitriliruptorales bacterium
CCCGCGACGTGGTCCCCCGACTCGTCAGAGAACGTCGCGCGTCGGCGGGGTCAACCCGCGGCGTCGGCGGCGTCGACCTCGTCGGGGTCGTCCGCGGGTGGGGGACTGCCGTCGCTGATGGTCGCGAGGACGGCCCCCGACTCCACGGCGTCGCCGGGGGAGAACGAGAGGTTCGACACCGTGCCGCCCTTCAGCGCCGTGACGCGGTTCTCCATCTTCATCGCCTCGACGACCGCCACGAGATCGCCGGCGTCGACGTTGTCGCCCTCCTCGACCGCGTACTTCACGAACGTGCCCTGCATCGGCGCGGTGAGCTCGTCGGGCCCGCCACCGGTGTGGCCGCCGCCGCTGCTCGCCCGCCGCTGTGCGCGCTGGGCGGCCTTCCGGTCGCCGCTGCCGGCGACGGCAAGATCGCCGAAGACCCGCACGGTCATGCGGCGACCGTCGACCTCGACCGTCACCTCGCGGCTGGGACCCACCTGCGCCTCAGCCGCCTCCGTCGGGGCGTGCGGCTCCAGCGAGCCGAGGTCCCACTCGTTCTCGACCGAGATCGTCGAGTGCTCGGCCTTCACGAACTGCTCGTGCTGCAGCGCGAACCGGTGGAACGGGACCGTGGTCGGAATCCCCTCGACGGTCAGCTCGTCGAGCGCCCGCAGCATCCGCCGCCGGGCGTCGTCGCGGTCCTCGCCCCAGACGACGAGCTTGCCGAACAGCGAGTCGTACGCGCGGGGGATCTCCCAGCCGGTCATCGCTCCCGCGTCGAGGCGGGTCCACGGCCCCTGCGGCACGTCGAGCCTCGTGATCCGGCCGGGCCCGGGCGCGAAGTCGTTCGCGGGGTCCTCCGCGTTCAGCCGCACCTCGATCGCGTGCCCGCGGACCTCGATGTCGCCCTGCGTGAGGCCCATCCCGTCCCCCGCGGCGATCCGCAACTGCGCGTGGACGAGGTCGACGCCGGTGACGAACTCGGTGACGGGGTGCTCGACCTGCAGGCGGGTGTTCATCTCGAGGAAGTAGAAGGTCTCGCCGTCGTCGGCCAGCAGGAACTCGCAGGTCCCGGCGTTGTGGTAGCCGACCTCGCTGGCGATGCGCACGGCCGCGGACCCGATGCGCTCACGAAGGTCCGGCGTGATCCCGGGCGCCGGCGCCTCCTCGATGAGCTTCTGGTGGCGGCGCTGGAGGGAGCAGTCACGCTCGGCGAGGTGGATCATCGTGCCGTCGAGGTCGCCGAGAACCTGCATCTCCACGTGCCGCGGACGCTCGAGGTAGCGCTCGAGGTAGACCTCCCCACGCCCGAACGACGCCTCCGCCTCGCGCTTGGCCGACTCGATCGCCTCGCGGAGCTGGTCCTTCGACCGCACGACCCGCATGCCACGGCCCCCGCCGCCGAACGCGGCCTTCACCGCGACCGGGAAGCCGTGGTCGTCGGCGAACGCGACCGCCTCGTCGGGGTCCTCGAGCGGCTCCTCGGTGCCGGGGACGACCGGCGCGTCCGCGGCCCGCGCGGCCTCCCGGGCGGACAGCTTGTCGCCCATCCGTCGGATCGCCTCGGCCGGCGGGCCGACGAACACGAAGCCTGCGTCGCGGACCGCCTCGGCGAAGTCGGCGTTCTCGCTGAAGAACCCGTAGCCGGGATGAATCGCGTCGACGCCGGACTTCCGTGCCACCTCGAGGAGGGCTTGCGTGTTCAGGTACGACTCGGAAGCGGGGGCCGGCCCGAGCAGGTGCGCCTCGTCGGCGAGCCGCGTGTGCAGGGCGTCGCGGTCGGCTTCGCTGTACACGGCCACCGTGCGGATGCCGAGCTCACGGCACGCGCGGACGACGCGCACCGCGATCTCGCTGCGGTTCGCGACGAGGACGGCCTCGAACACGCTGGGAGCCTTCCGTCGCGGGCCTCGCCGGCCGCCCGCCCGGAGGGGCGGCCTCCGGAGAGGCGTGCCGGGGGGCTGGACCTCGTCCCGGCTCCGGGGCTGCTTCCCGGCCATCGTAGTCAGCCGGCCCGGTCGCGCCCCGCCCCAGGGCGGTGAGCGGCCGCCCGGGCGACGGTTCGTTCCGCTTCAACCGCTCGACTACCCTCCGCTCCGCTGGCGGTCCGCACCCAGGTGTCCGCCGCTCCCGAACCGAGCCGGAGGATCCCCGGAAATGCGTCGAAGCCTCGCCTTCGTCGGCGTCGCCGCCGTACTCCTCGGCGCCTGCCAGTCGGTACCTGCGGAGTTCCAGCAGGCCGAGGCCCTCGAGTGCCCGAGCGGCTCGGACTGCTACGACGAACCGAAGCCGGCCGGTCCCGGCGGAACGCTCGTCGTCGAGGCCGGCGAGTTCTTCTTCGAGATCAGGGAGCAGAACGTCGCCGAGGGGGAGATCGAGGTGACGCTCATCAACGAGGGCAACGCGGGGCACGACTTCACCATCGACGAGGCCATCGGCGACGTGCGGAGCGTCCCGCCGGGCAACGACACGGTGCCGGGTGGCGACTCGGGGGAGGGGACCCTCCAGCTCTTCGCCGGCGAGTACACCTTCTACTGCTCAGTCCCGGGTCATCGCGAGCAGGGGATGGAAGGAACGCTCGTCGTCGAGGCAGGTGGCGCCGGCGCGGAGTCCGTCACGACCCCCACAGAGACCGAGTCCCCGTAGCGACGTCGGGGGCGCCGGCGTAGCGGGTCCGGCCGACGCCCTCGAGCAGCGCCGCGCGTCGCCAGCCAGAGCGCGCGGCCCGTGTCCGGTCCGCTGACGGTTCCTCCCGGACCGGGGTGAGGGCGATCACGAGCGCCGCCAGCTCCTCCGGGCTCGGCTCGCCGCCGTCGACGACCTGGATCCGTAGCTCGCTCGTGTTCTGGCGACTGCCGCTGTCGCTGCGCGAGTCGCTCACAGCGGGATGTTGCCGTGCTTGCGGGCCGGGCGGTCGACCCGCTTCGAGCGCGTCATCTCGAGCGCTTTCACGAGCTCGATCCGGGTCTCCGACGGCAGGATGACCGCGTCGAGGTAGCCGCGCTCCGCGGCGGTCCACGGGTTCGCGAGTTCGCGGTGGTAGTCGTCCTCGAGCTCCTCGCGTTTCGCGGCCGGATCGTCGGCGCTCTGAAGCTCCTCGCGGTAGAGGATGTTCACCGCCCCCTTGGGGCCCATCACCGCGACCTCGGCCGTCGGCCACGCGAGGTTGACGTCCGCCCCGACGTGCTTGCTGCCCATGACGTCGTACGCCCCCCCGTAGGCCTTCCGCGTGATGACGGTGAGCTTCGGCACGGTCGCCTCGCACATCGCGAAGAGCAGCTTCGCGCCGTGGCGGATGATCCCGCCGTGCTCCTGCTGGACCCCCGGCAGGAAGCCGGGCACGTCGCAGAAGGTCAGGATCGGGATGTTGAACGCGTCGCAGAAGCGGACGAACCGCGCACCCTTCTCGGAGCTGTCGATGTCGAGCACGCCGGCGAGGTGCTTCGGCTGGTTGCCGACCACGCCGACGACGTGGCCGTCGAGGCGCGCGAAGCCGACGACGATGTTCTGGGCGTAGTGCTCGTGGACCTCGAAGAACCCCTCCCCGTCGACGATCGCGCGGACGATGTCGCGCAGGTCGTAGGGCTGGTTCGGGGAGTCGGGGATGAAGGTGTCGAGCTCTGGGACCTCTCGTCTCGGGTCGTCGCCCAGGTCGAGCCGCGGCGGCTCCTCGAGGTTGTTCTCCGGGAGGAACGAGAGCAGGTACTTGATGTCGGCGATGCAGGACTCCTCGTCGTCGGAGGCGAAGTGGGCGACACCCGACGTGCTCGCGTGGGCGAGGGCACCGCCGAGGTCCTCCATCGTCACCTTCTCGCCGGTGACGGTCTCGATGACGTTCGGTCCGGTGATGAACATGTGCGCGGTGTCCTTCACCATGAAGACGAAGTCGGTCATCGCCGGCGAGTAGACCGCCCCGCCCGCGCACGGGCCCATGACCGCGCTGATCTGGGGGATGACGCCCGACGCCGCGACGTTGCGGTAGAAGATGTCGCCGTAGCCGCCCAGGGAGACGACCCCCTCCTGGATGCGGGCGCCACCGGAGTCGTTGAGGCCGATGATCGGGACGCCCATCTTCAGCGCGAGGTCCATGACCTTCACGACCTTCTGCGCGAACACCTCGCCGAGCGATCCGCCGAACACGGTGAAGTCCTGGCTGAAGAGGCACACCCGGCGGCCGTCGATCGTCCCCCATCCGGTCACGACCCCGTCGCCCAGCGGTCGCTCCTGGTCCATGCCGAACCGCCGCGACCGGTGGACGGCGAACGCGTCCGTCTCGACGAACGAGCCCTCGTCGAGCAGCAGGTCGACGCGCTCCCGTGCGGTCTTCTTGCCGCGCGAGTGCTGCTTGTCGATGGACTCCTGTCCGCCGGCGGTGCGCGCCTCCTCCCGCCGGCGGCGGAGCTCCTCGAGCTGCTCCTTCGTGGTGGGCTGGGTCACGAGCGTCCTTGCCGCCGTCGACGTGGCGGGGTCATCCTAAAGTCCGTCGCATGACGACGGCCCCCACCCCCCGCCTCGACGCCGTCATCGCCACGACGCGGTGGCACACGATCGAGCACGCGGAGGTGGTGACCTCCACGAACACGCTCGCCGGCGAACGCGCCGCCGCCGGCACCCCGCCCGGGCTCGTGCTCGCCGCCGACAGGCAGAGCGCCGGCCGCGGTCGCCTCGACCGTCGCTGGGAGGACCGGCCCGGCGG
>JBOHEE010000327.1:0-5686 GCA_050700895.1 Nitriliruptorales bacterium
GGCCGGGGCACGCCGAACGAGGGCGGCCAGCCCGCCCGCGAGCCGGCGGAGGAACGCCGGGCCGGACCACCCGAGGCGCCGCTGTACGACGACGAGGAGAAGTACCAGGGCATCACCGACGACCGCATCCACCTCTGCGGCCACGCCGCCCTCGTCTTCGCCGAGGCCTTCGACACCCGACCCGAGGACCTGAACGTCTACTGGGAGTGGGTGAACGACAACGGCGGCATCCACGGCCGTCGGGTGACGATGTCGTGGAAGGACGACTCCTACAGCCCGGACCAGGCCGTCCAGGCCGCGCAGTCATGCAAGTCCGAGAACCCGTTCATGCTCATCGGCGGCATCGGCTTCGACCAGATCCCGTCGGTCCGCACCTGGGCCGAGCAGAACCGGATGCTCTACCTCCACCACATCGCGGTGGCCCCCGACCGGACCTACAACTTCAGCTACAGCGCGCAGCCAACCGTCGACGAGACGGGTCGCGCGTTCGGCGAGTACATCGCGTCGCGGCACGGCGACAAGCCGGTCGGCATCATCTGGCGCCAGAGCGAGTTCTGGGAGCCAGGCCACCGCCGCGGCCGCGAGGTCCTGGACGCGGAGGGGGTCGACGTCCGCGCCGACCTCCCCGTCCAGCGCAACCAGAGCCTCTACAGCCAGGAGATCGCCGAGCTCCAGGCGCAGGGCGCCGAGGTCGTGTGGATCTGGGAGAACGCGCTCGCCGCGGCCCAGATCATCCAGCAGGCCCGCCAGCAGGGCTACACCCCGAAGTGGATCGTCTTCCCCTTCCAGACGACACTCGACGTGGTCGGCGACGCGGCGCTCGACCCGACGACCATCGAGGGGGTGGCCTCCTGGTCGGCGTACGTCCCCGGCGGCTACGGCGGCGCGTTCGCCGAGCACGGCTATGACGAGGAGATCAAGCGCTTCGAGGAGGTCTTCGCCCGCTACCGCAGCCGCGGCCGCACGAACGACATCCTCTGGCAGGTCTGGGTCGGCAACAAGTGGCTCCACGACCTGCTCGAGAAGTGCGGCAGGGACTGCAACCGAAACCGCATCGCGGGCATGTTCCTGTCTGGCTACAAGACGCTCGTCGAGCCGTCCTGCGTCGCCGACTTCGCGCACGCGAACTCGTTCGGCGGCCACATCGGCGGCCACGAGTTCTACACCCTCGAGACCTTCCGGACCGACAGCGGCGGGCCAGGGTTCGAGACGACCGGGTGGTGCAGCGCACACCTGAACTGAGGAGACGCGATGGGCCAGGTACTCGTCTTCGGGGTCGTGAACGGCGCCGTCTACGGCCTCATCGCGCTCGGGATCGTCCTCGTCTACAAGGGCTCGAAGGTGCTGAACTTCGCGCAGCCCGAGCTCGGCACGCTCGGGATCTTCGTGACCTGGTGGCTGTTCGAGGCCGGCGTCCCCTGGCTCGTCGCCGGGCTCCTCGGTCTGATGGTCGTCGCCGTGGTCAGCTTCGGCTTCGAGCGCCTCGTCGTCGCCCGCATGGTCGACGCACCCCGCCTGACCGTGGCGGTCGCCACCGTCGGCATGATGCTCCTGCTCATCGCCGTCGAGGCGAAGATCTGGGGCTCGAGCCCGAAGTTCCTGCCGGCCCCGATCGCTGGCCAGGGGCCGCGCATCCTCGGCGTGTTCGTGAGCCCGACCCAGATCATCGCGATCGGCGTCGCCGCCGCGATCGGGTTCGGCCTCAGCGCGTTCCTCCGCCGGACCGACTTCGGCCTCGGGGTCCTCGCTGCCGCCCAGGACCCCGAGGCCGTGCGGATGATGGGGGTGAGCTTCGCGAAGGTGTCGGCGTTCACGTGGACGGTGGCCGGCGTGCTCGCCGGCGTCGCCGGGCTCCTGATCGAGCCGACGATCGGCGCTTTCACCTTCGGCTTCACGACGACGCTGTTCATCCCGGCGCTCGCCGCGGCGCTCATCGGCGGGCTCACGAGCCTGACCGGCGCGTTCGTCGGCGGCATCGCCGTCGGGATCATCGACCAGGGGATGCAGAAGCTCTTCATCCAGAGCACGATCCCCGGCCTCGAGATCGTCGTGATCTTCTTCCTGATCCTCGCGCTCCTGCTGTTCCGGCCGCAGGGCTTCTTCTCGCAGGCGCGCGCATGAGCGCCGCGGCGAGCCCGCTCGCCCGCCGCCGCAGGCGCACATGGCAGCCGACCGTGCGTCAACTCAAGATCCTGGCGGTCCTCGCGGCGGGCGCGTCCGTCCCGCCGGTCCTCGGGCGGCTCGGAGTGCTGTCGGAGCTGTGGGCGCTCGTCTTCGGCTTCGGGGTGAGCTACGCGCTCATGGCGATCTCGCTCAACCTCCTCATGGGCTACGCCGGACAGATCTCGCTCGGGCACGCCGGGCTCCTCGGCGTCGGCGCGTACGTGAGCGGGATCCTCACGGCCCGCTACGTCGTCCCCAACCTCGTCGCCCTGCTCGTCGCCGGCACGCTCGGGGCGGTGGTCGCGCTCGTGATCGGCCTCCCGGCGCTGCGGCTGCGCGGGCTGTACCTCGCGATCACCACGATCGCGTTCGTCGTGATGATGGAGGGCTCCGTCCTCCAGATCCCCGCGCTGTCCCGCGGCTCCGCCGGGGTCACGCTCCCGCGGCCGGAGGCGTGGTCCTTCGTCTTCACCTCGAACGCGGACTTCCTCGCCTACCTCCTGCTCTTCCTGGTCGTCTTCTGGGTCCTCGACGAGAACGTCCTGCGCAGCAAGCTCGGGCGCGCCTTCCGCGGCATCCGCGACGACGAGCAGGTCGCGCAGGCCTTCGGGGTCGACGTGGGCTCGTACAAGCTGCTCGCGTTCGTCCTCTCGGGGGCACTCGCGGGCGTCGCCGGAGCGCTCTACGGCCACCTTCTCCTGTCGGCGAACTCGGCCGTCTTCGACCTCGGCTTCTCGCTGCTGCTCCTCGTCTTCGTCGTCGTCGGCGGCCTCGGAAACCGCACGGGCGTCGTCGTCGCGGCGCTCGCGTTCGGGATCCTCCCGGCGATCTTCCGCGAGGTCATCGAGGTGGAGGCGCTCCGCCGCTTCCTCGAGGGCTGGGAGTTCATCCTCGGCTCGGCGCTGCTCGTCTACACCCTGGCGACGCACCCCTCCGGTCTGGGGGAGGCCTTCCGGGAGCGGCGGGAGGAGCGGGAGGCGGCGCGCCTCCGCCGCGGGGAGGTCGACGACGACGAGAAGGACCTCGAGGGCGTGCCGGCCCTTCCCCGCCTGGCGGCGCCGGCCGCGATCGGGGCGGGACCGGGGCTGCGTGCCGGCGACGCCATGCTCGAGGTCGAGGACGT
Source organism: Nitriliruptorales bacterium (assembly GCA_050700895.1). Lineage (GTDB taxonomy): Bacteria > Actinomycetota > Nitriliruptoria > Nitriliruptorales > JAHWKO01 > JBOHEE01. The sequence goes on from JBOHEE010000327.1 coordinate 3,287, forward strand.
CACGGTCCGTTTCGGTGGGATCACCGCGGTCGACCGCGCCTCCCTGTGGGTCCCGGCGGGGGCGATCGTCGGCCTCATCGGCCCGAACGGCGCCGGCAAGACGACGCTGTTCAACGCCATCTCCGGCTTCCAGCGCATCGACGGCGGGCGCATCGGCTTCCTCGGCTACGACATCGGCCGCTTCCCGCCCCACGTCCGGGCCCGGCTGGGGCTCGCGCGCACGTTCCAGCGCGGCGGCCTGGCCCAGAACCTCTCTGTCCGCGACAACCTCCTGCTCGCGCAGCACCAGCTCGCCGCCTACGAACCCGCGGCCGCCCTCGCGCAGAGCCGCGCGGCGATCGAGGTCGAGCGCGGACTCGCCTCCCGCGCCGACGAGGTCATGGCAGCGCTCGGCTTCCAGGGCCGCGCCGACACCCCGGTGCGGAACCTCTCCGGCGGGCAGCGGCGGATCGTGGAGATGGCCTGCGCCCTCGTCACGTCCCCCGAGCTCATGCTGCTCGACGAGCCCTCGGCCGGGATGGCGCCGGCGGTGGTCGAGAACCTCGCCCAGCGGCTGCGCGACCTCCGCGACGAGCTCGGCCGCACCGTCCTCCTCGTCGAGCACCACGTCCCGCTCGTCCTCGACGTGTGCGACCACGTCTACGTCCTCGACCACGGCCAGGTCATCGCGAGCGGGCGGCCCGACGACGTCGTGGAGGACCCGCGCGTCCTCGACGCCTACCTCGGGCGGCGACACAACCTCGAGCTGGAGGAGGTCCAGGCGTGAGACACATCAGCAGCGACGAGGTGGACATCCGAGACGACGCGCCTGTCGACCCCCTCCTCCGCATCGAGGGGCTGCGCACCGGCTTCGGCGGCAACCTCGTCCTCCACGGCGTCGACCTCGAGGTCCAGCGGGGTGAGGTCGCGGCCCTCCTCGGGCTCAACGGCGCCGGCAAGTCGGTCACGATGAAGGCGATCGGCGGGATCGTCCCCGCCTGGTCGGGGTCGGTCGCCTTCGACGGCGAGGACGTGACGCAGCGGCCCGTGGAGGCTCGCGTCGAGCGCGGCATGGCGCACGTCCCTCAGGGCCGGCAGATCTTCCCCGAGCTCACCGTCGCGGAGAACCTGCGCCTCGGCGGGTACACGGTCCGCCGGCGTGACCGGGAGACCTACGAAGGCACCCTCGCCGGCCTCTACAACCGCTTCCCGCTCCTCGCCTGGCGCCGCGACCAGCCCGCAGGGACGCTGTCCGGCGGCGAGCAGGCGATGCTCGCGGTCGCGCGTGCGCTCGTGTCGCAGCCGAAGCTGCTGCTGATCGACGAGCCGTCCGCGGGGCTCGCCCCCCGCGTCGTCGAGGAGGTCTTCGATCTCCTCCGTGGACTCAAGCGGTCCGGGTTCACGGTTCTCCTGGTCGAGCAGAACGTGCCGTTCGCGCTGGAGCTCGCCGACCGGGTCCACGTCATGCAGCGGGGGCGCATCGTCCACGAGTCCCCGATCGAGGCGCTCGACCGCGAGGCCCTCGTCGCCCACCTCGGGATCGGCCGCCTCCTCTCCGACGCCGTCTAGCCACGGGCCTGCCGCCGCCGTTCGGGGCATGGCCCGGCACTACCCTGGGCCCGACAGAGAGCTCGAAGGCGCGATCGTGTACCCAGGGCTGGACCTCGACCTCGACAAGCTTCCCCGGCACGTCGCCATCATCATGGACGGCAACGGCCGCTGGGCGAACCTTCGCGGCCTGCAGCGCAACGAGGGCCACGCGGCGGGCGAGAAGGCGCTCTTCGACACCGTCGAGGGCGCGCTCGAGTTCGGCCTCGCGAACCTCACCGTCTACGCCTTCTCGACCGAGAACTGGAAGCGGCCGGCGGACGAGGTGCGCTTCCTGATGAACTTCAACGAATCCCTGCTGCTCCGCCGGGCGGACGAGCTCGACGAGCGTGACGTGCGGATCCGGTTCATCGGCCGTCGGGGCCGGCCCGTCCCGCAGCGTCTCGTCCGCTTGATCGAGGACACCGAGGGGCGCACCGCCGACAACGAGCGGATGACCCTCCGCATCGCCTTCAACTACGGGGGCCACGCCGAGCTCGTCGATGCTGCGCGCCGGCTCTGTCACGACGTCGCCGCCGGGGAGGTGAAGCGCATCGACGAGCGCGCCCTCGCCGCACGTCTCTACGACCCCGAGATGCCTGCGGTCGATCTGCTCGTCCGGACCTCGGGCGAGCAGCGGACCTCCAACTATCTCCCGTGGCAGGCGGCGTACGCCGAGCTCGTGTTCGTCGAGACGCACTGGCCGGACTTCGGCCGGGTCGAGCTCGCGAAGGCGATCGCCGAGTATCAGAGCCGCGAGCGGCGGTTCGGCAAGGCGGTCGACAAGGTCGTCCACGTCCGCGGCTGAGCCGACCTCTAGCCTGAACCCCCTTC
>JBOHEE010000328.1:0-9837 GCA_050700895.1 Nitriliruptorales bacterium
GCGACTGCCACGAGCTCCCGGAAGCCGGGGACCGACCGCTCCGCCGCGGGGGGCCGCGCCCGGCGACCGCGCTCCCGGTAGGGGAGGTTCGCGCGGACCACGAGGTGCCCGGCCGACGAGAGGCCGGTGGCGAGGGCGACGAGCCCCTGGTCCCCGAGGTCGCCGCCCGCCCCGTGGGTGAGCAGGACCGCCGGGCCGACGACGGTTGCTGGGCGGTGCACGGCGGCCGTCACGGTCGCGCCGTCGCGGAGGCGGAGCACGTCGGTCATGCCGCCCCCGACGTGCGCGCGGTGGCGAGGCGGGTCGCCTCCTCGCGGTCGACCTTGTCGTGCGCACCACGCGGCAGCGCGTCCGCCACGACGACCTCGCGGGGCCGGCGGTAGCCGGCCACCTCCTCCGCAGCCCACGAGAGGAGATCCCCCGGGTCGAAGCCCTCCCCCGCGACGACGAGAGCCACCGCGCCCGCGGCCTCGAGATCCGCGTACATCGTGGGGACGCCGACGAACACGTTCGGCTCGCGCCGTTCGAGGAGGTCGAGGACCTCGCCGGCGTCGAAGCGCCCGCGATGGAGGAAGCGGACCCCGCCGCAGAGGGCCCCGAGCGCCACTGAGAACCCCATGACGTGGGAGAGCGGCAGGGCGGCGAGAACGCGGTCCCGCCGCGCCCGCGGTCCCAGCCGCTGCCCGACGGGGGCGAAGGCGAGCCGGCCGATCGTCCCGAGGAGGCCGCGGCTCGTCAGCGCGGCCGCCTTCGGGGTGCCGGTGGTGCCCGAGGTGCACATGAGCAGCGCCACGTCGTCCGTCGCGCGTCCCGCGGCCGCCACGGTGGGCCGGTCGTCGCCGCCGAGCAGTGTCCGCAGGTCGGTCGTGCCGCGCCACGGCGAGGTGAGCGTCCATACGGCGTCCCCGACCGCGCCGGCATCCTCGAGGCGTGTCGCGACGTCGGGGTCGACCACGATGGTCCGGGCATCGGTCGACGTGGCGACCGCGTCGAGTTCCGGCGGGGTCAGCCGGGGGTCGGCGACAGCCGGGAGCGCGCCGAGGCGAGCGAGCGCCATCGCATGGAGCAGGATGTCGATGCGGTTGCCGACGAGCAGGAGGACGGTGGTCCCCTCTTCGACGCCGAGGCGGAGGTGCGCGCCGGCGAGGCGCGCGACCCCCTCTTCGAGATCCGCGAAGGTTCGCGTCCCGCCGGTGTGGACGCCGGGGGTCGGCTCGTCGTCCTCGACCGCCGGCCGGTCCTCTAGAACTCGAGGAGGCCGAGCTTGGTGGCCTCGGCGACCGCACCGGCGCGGTTGCGCGCGCCGAGCTTGTCGTACAGCTCCTGGGCGTACGCCTTGACCGTCCGCTCGGTCACACCGAGCTTCTCACCGATCTCCTTGTTGGTCATGCCGTTCGCCATGCCCTCGAGGACCTCCTGCTGCCGCGGCGAGAGCGTCGGGCCCGTACTGACCTCGCCGACGTCGAAGACCATGGTCGGCTCGTCGTGGGCGGTCATCGCGCTCGGGTCCTCGAAGATGAGCTCCAGCGGGCCGATCTTGATCACGTCGCCGTGGTAGAGCACGTGGGAGCCGGTGACCTCCTCGCCGTTCACCTTCGTCCCGCCGCTCGACCCGAGGTCGGTGAGGACGAAGGTGCCGGCCTCGTGCTTCAGCGCGGCGTGGAGCCGGGAGACCCTCGGGTCGTCGATGACGTAGGTGCAGTCCGAACGGCGACCGACCGTCGCCTCCTCGTCCTGGAGCCGGAACACCGTGCCCGCCAGTGCCCCGTTCCGCGCCGTGAGCGTCGGCATCGGGACGACCTTGCGTGCCTTCTGGACTGCGTCCATCGGGTGTGCCCCCGGGTAGGTGGAACGGCCTTCGGTCTTCCGCAGGGCGCAGCTTTACCGAATTGCCGGGATGCGACGTGTGGCCGTTCGTCCACCATCGTCCGTCCACTGTCCCGCGACGCCCGCGTGCGTGGCGAGACGTGGCCACGGCAGGCGGCGCTCGACGAGCGCGGCCACCGACAGCAGGAGGCGCTCGCCTCCCGGCGGCGCCACGAGTTGGACGCCGACCGGCAGCCCGGTCCGCGTCCTCCCCGCCGGGACGACCGCCGCGGGGAACCCGCACAGGTTCCAGGGCGCGGCGAAGGGCGCGAACCACGTCGACCGCAGGGCGGAGAGCAGCCACCCGTTCCTCGCCGTCGTCCCGACGCGGAGCGGCAGCTGGGCGAGGGCGGGGGTGAGGAGGACGTCGTGATCCTCGAACCACTCGAGCGCGGCGTCCGTCCAGCGTTCGGCGTCCGCCTCGCGGACGGGGGCGGTGCGCTGCACGAGGCGACCGAGCCGCACGTGGGTCCGCGTGCGTGGCTCGAGGAGCTCCTCGGGGAGCCCCTCGGCGCTCGCGGCGACCCCGGCGACCCAGCGCTGCACGAGCGGCCACATGAGGTCGAGCGGGTACGGCGGCGTGCCGGAAGCGACGGTGTGGTCGTCATGGAGAGCGGCGGCGACGCGATGCGTGGCCGCGCGAACGGTCGGATGGACGGGGAAGCCCGCGGCCGGGTTCGCGGTGGAGACCGCGACACGGAGACCGGGCTCCGGAGGGCGGACCTCGCCGAGGTCCGGCCGGGCCGACATGACCGCGAGCATGAGGGCGGCGTCCACGACGGTCGTAGCGAGGGGACCGTGTTCGGTCATGTCGAACCAGGCGATCCCTGCGCGGCGCGGCCGCGGCACGAGGTCCGGCCCGGGCTTGATCCCGAAGAGGCCGCAGCAGGATCCCGGGATACGGATCGAGCCGAGGCCGTCGGAGCCGATCGCCAGGGGGACCATGCCGGCGGCGACCGCAGCGGCGCTGCCACCGCTCGAGCCGCCCGGCGTCCGGGTGAGGTCCCACGGGTTGCGGGTCGATCCGAACCCGAGCGTCTCGGTGAAGGGCCAGATGGTGAACTCCGGCACCCGGGTCTTGCCGAGGACGAGCGCCCCCGCCTGCCGCAGCCGCCGGACCATCTCGTCGTCCTCGGCGTACGCGGTGGCGGTGGTCGCCTGGGACCCCTTGCGGGTCGGGAGGCCGGCCACGTCGACGTCGTCCTTCACCGCGACGGGAACCCCGGCGAGCGTCCGGTCCGACAGGTCACCCGAGTTCGCGAGGCGCCGCGCCTCCACCCGTGCCTCGTTCGCCGCCAATGCTTGGAAGGCTCGCAGATCGCTGTCGAGCGCTCCGACGGCCGCGAGGTGGTCGTCGAGGACCGTGACCGGGTCGACGTCGCCCGCCCGCACGGCGGCGGCGATGTCAGCCGCCGGGGTCCCCGCCCAGCTCCGCGTCCTCGCCTCCGCTGCCATCGCACACCTTGCCCGGGAAGATGGATCGTCGTGAGCCTAGGTGGAGACGGTTGCCCCCAACGGGCCTGGACCGTTCGGGGGCGGGGCCGGCGGACGGGATGACAGCACCTCGCGCCGTCGTTACCTCACACGGCATCATCAGGAGACGACCCGGAGGGACACGTGACGCACGAATACGACGTGATCGTCGTCGGCGGGGGATCCGCCGGCGAGAACGCCGCCTGGTACGCGACCGAGAACGGGCTGAGCACCGCCATCGTCGAGTCCGCGCTCGTCGGCGGCGAGTGCTCGTACTGGGCGTGCATGCCGTCGAAGGCGCTGCTCCGGCCGGGTGAGGTCCTGGCGGCCGCGCGGCGCGTGCCGGGTGCGGCCGGTGCCGTCACCGGCGACGTCGACGTCGACAAGACGCTGAAGAGCCGCGACGCCTTCTCCTCCAACTGGGACGACAAGTACCAGGTGCAGTGGATGGACTCGGTGGGGGTCGACCTCGTGCGCGGCCCCGGCCGCCTGTCCGGCGAGCGCACCGTCGAGGTCGAGCGGGAGGACGGGGGGCGCCAGACGCTCACCGCCCGCAAGGCCGTGGTCATCGCGACCGGGTCCCGTGCGGCGATCCCGCCGGTGAGCGGGCTGCGCGACATCCGGATCTGGGACAACCGCGACGTCACCGCCGCGAAGGAGACGCCGCGGCGGCTGCTCATCCTCGGCGCCGGCGTCGTGGGCGTCGAGATGGCGCAGGCGTGGCGCCGGCTCGGTTCCGAGCAGGTCACGGTCGTCGAGCTCTTCGACCGCGTCCTCGCCCGCGAGGAGCCCTTCGTCGGCGACCTCCTCCGCGAGGCGCTCGAGGCCGAGGGCATCGAGATCCACACCGACGCGAAGGCCGTCGAGGCCCGACGCGAAGGGGAGGACGGTCCGGTCACGCTCGTCCTCGAGGACGGCACCGCGTTCGTCGGCGACGAGCTGCTCGTCGCAACCGGCCGGGCCGCGAACACCGAGGACATCGGGCTCGAGACCGTGGGGCTCGAGCCGGGCGGCAACCTCGAGACCGACGCCCAGCTCCGGGTCAAGGGAGTCGGCGGCGACTGGCTCTACGCAATCGGCGACGTGAACGGCAAGGCGCTCCTGACCCATCAGGGCAAGTACCAGGGGCGTCTCGTCGGCGACATCATCGGGGGACGGACGCGCGAGGACTGGGCCGACGAGCACGCGATCCCGCGCGTCATCTTCACCGACCCGCAGGTCGCCGCCGTCGGGCTGACGTCCGCGCAGGCGCGGGACGAGGACATCCCGTTCCGCACCGCGGAGGTCGGCCTGACGAGCGCCGCGGGGGGCTCGCTGCTCGGCCAGGACGTGACCGGCAAGGCGATGCTCGTCATCGACGACCGCCGCGAGACGATCCTCGGGGCGTCGTTCGTGGGGCCGCAGGTGGGCGAGCTCCTCCACGCCGCCACGATCGCGATCGTCTCGGGCATCACGATCGACCGGCTGTGGCACGCGGTGCCGTCGTTCCCGACCGTCAGCGAGATCTGGCTGCGGCTCCTCGAGGCCGACCGCGGCCTCTGAGCTTTCGGGGGCCTACGTCTCGCGTCCAAGGAGAGACGTGGAGAGGCGTCGTCACCCCCATCAGGTAGAGGCTCTCGATCGCCCGGCCTACGTCTCGCGTCCAAGGAGAGACGTGGAGAGGCCGCTCGACTTCTTGCGGCCCGAACCCCCTGCTGCCGCGTCAGGCGCGCGGTGTGACCTCACCGCGGTGGATGGCCAGGAGCGTGTCGATCGTGTCCGCCTGCTGCGGCGCCTTGTCGGTCCGGTAGCGTTTGACCCGCGCGAACCGCAGCGCCACTCCACCCGGGTACCGCGTCGAGCGCTGGACGCCGTCGAACGCGATCTCGACGACGAGTTCGGGGCGCACGTGGACGACATGTCCTTCGCGGCGGACCTCGCGGGCGAGGAGCTGCTCGGTCTGCCAGGCGAGGAGCTCGTCCGTGAGCCCCTTGAAGGTCTTGCCGAGCATGACGAAGCCACCCGCCTCGGGGTCGTACGCCCCGAGATGCAGGTTCGACAGCCAGCCCTGCCGGCGCCCCGACCCCCATTCGACCGCGAGCACGACGAGGTCGAGGGTGTGGGCGACCTTCACCTTGATCCAGGCGGCACCGCGCCTGCCGGCCTCGTAGGGGGCGTCGACCGCCTTGATCATGACTCCCTCGTGGCCTGCATCGAGGGCCGTCCGCAGGTGGCGGTTCCCCTCGCCCGCGTCGCGTGTGCGGATGCGCGGCACGACGAGGCCCTTCGCGAAGCCGTCGAGGATCTCGGCGCGCTCCTCGAGCGACCGGTCGAGGACGTCGTCACCGTCGGCGTGGAGGGCGTCGAACAGGTACGGCCGCAGGGCGGCGTCGCCCCGCATCGTGTCCTGGAACGCGATCGGGCGACCGTCCGCGGCGGTCGCGAGCGCCTCGCCGTCGAGGACGGCCGCCTCCACCGGCAGCTCCCGGATCGCCGCCACCACCCCCGGCAGGTCCGCGGTGACGTCCCGCAGACTGCGGGTGAACACGGCGACGTCCGGACCGGCGCGGTGGACCTGGATGCGCATGCCGTCGAACTTCGTGTCGATGAACGCCTCACCGGTGCGCTCGAGCGCGGACGCGACGTCCTCAGCCGACTGCGCGAGCATCGGCTGGACCGGCCTCCCGACCTCCAGCCGGTAGCGGGAGAGCCCCGACCCGCCCTCGGTCATGGCGGTCACGGCGGCAGCGGTCACGTCGCCCGCCAGCATCGCGGCCCGCCGCACCGCGTCCGCGGACAGGTCGGCGGCCCGTGCGACCGCCTCGACCACGACGCCCTCGAGGGCTCCCTGTCGCAACTCCCCGAGGAGGAGGCCGCGGAGGTAATTCTGCTCGGTCGCGGTTGCGCGGCCGAAGAGATCGGCGAGGAGCCGCTGCCGCTCGGCCACCGAGCCCGGTCCGGACACCGCCCCCAGCCGGTCGAGCGTCCCGTCGACATCGGCGACGGTCAGCGACGGGTCGGTGGCGGCCGGCACGTCGAGCTGCTGGAGGGTGCGCCAGCCGACGCCGATGCGGCCCTGCCGCGCTTCTCCGGCCAGCATCGCGGTTCCGGCGGCCAGCTCCTCCGGCGGCAGCGCGGACAGCACCCCGCCAAGGAGCTCGATCTTGCGCGTGCGTGACCGGGTGGCGCCAACCTCCTGCCACGCCGCCGCGATCCGCTCGAGCCTCATGTGCCTCCAGCCTCCGACGGCGGAGTCTGCCAGCGCGATGAGCGCGAGCGGAGGGCGTCGGTCTAGGCGAGCCCAGGCTCTCCGCCAGCGGCCTCGCGGCCGCGCAGGCGGTAGTAGAGGAGCGTCAACACGAGCGCCACGAAGGGGCCGGTGATCGCGCCGCTGATCAGATCGGCGAGGAACGCTCCGACCGCGTCGCCGAAGGGGGCGGTGATCAGACCGATGACGATCCCGGCCACGATCAGGACCAGCCAGGAGAGGATGATGACGCCGAACACGTTCCAGCCATGCCCCGCGACGAGCGTCCGGCTGCGTCCGAACGCGGCGCCGACGCCGGAGCCCTCGAGCACGATGACCGGGATGAGGACGCTCCAGATCGTGATGAGGTAGAGCCCGGGGACGACCAGGAGCAGGATCCCGACCCCGATGCCGAGCCCGGCCAGGATCCCGGCTCCGGTGATCCGGCCGAGGTCAGGCCGCACCCCGGCGAACGTCTCGCCGATCGACAGGTCGACCCGACCGTCGCGGATGTCCTCCACCGCCCGGATGAGGGCGCCCTGCAGCCAGAACACGCCGATGAGGGACAGCACCAGGGCGAGGAACACCCCGACGATGCTGAGTGCGGCCGTGAGAACGAGACTGAGCAGCGAAACCACGAGGTAGACGATGAGCGCGAGGCTCGCGAGGTGACGCCAGTGGTCCCGGTAGAGCTGGATCGCCTCGCCGATGACACCGGCGGTCGGGCTCGCCGCTTGCCCGTTCGTCATGGTCTCTCCGTTCCGCCGCGGGTCGTCAGTCTCCCACGTCCACAGCCCGTCGCATAGCGTTTCCGGCCACTCGCGCGCACCGCTCCGGCGGAGGTCGCGACGGATAGGGTCAGGTCATGGACCAAGTCGCCGTCGGCCTGCTCGACGCGTACGACCACCAGGGTTTCTTCGACGAGGTCTTCGTCCCGGACGGGACGCACCGACCCCACTACCGCACCCTCGTCGAGCGGCTGCACCGCATGTCCCCCAAGGACATGGCACGCCGCGAACGGCTGCGGGACTCGATCTTCCGTACCGCGGGGATCACGTTCACCATCTACGGCGACGGAGGCGGGCTCGAGCGGTCGACGCACGTCGACTGGGGCGAGGGGGTCGAGCGGGCGGCGAGCGCCACATCAAGATCGGCCACGGTCGCGACTACGACGACGTCGCCCCCCTGCGCGGCGTCTACACCGGTCCCCCCGCGGACGAGCTGACGGTCACCGTGGAGATGCGACGGTTCGCCGCCTCGCAGCAACAGCAGCAGTGAGGCCCCTTGACGTGCGTGTACGGCCCGAATGCGCAGCGAGACAGACCTCCGTGCTCAGCTGAACGATGAGTTCGGCCGGGCCGGGTCGTCTCCCGTCTAGCCCCGTCTAGCCCGCGTCTAGCCCGCGTCTAGCCCGCGTCTAGCCCCGTCTAGCCCACGTCTAGCCCCGTCTAGCCCAACGTCTAGCCCCAGCAGTGGTCGACGTGCTCCGCGACGAGGGCTTCGCGTCCCTCCCGAACGAGCAGCACCACGACGCCGAGCGCGGCGATCGGGTCGGCCGACCACCAGCCGAGTGCGGCGTTGAGCACCAGGCCCACCAGCACGACGGCTGACAGCCACGCGCACGCCCAGGTCTGCTGGCTGTCGGCCACAGCGGCGCGACTGGCCAACGCATCGGCGACCCGGCGCCCGGTCGTGCTCGGCGAACCTGCGTCGCACGAGCACGCACCCGGCGAGGCCGCCTCCCCCCATGACCACGGCGAGCCGGACGCCGCCGGGGTGTACGAGACGACGGCCGACTTCGACCGTCCCGGCATCTGGGAGGTCTCCGTCACCGGGGCCATCGGTGGGACGTCGCGCAGCGGCAGCGCGGCGTTCGAGGTCGCCGAGACCCACCAGGTCCCCGCCGCCGGCGACCCCGCACCTCGCGTGTCCACCCCGACCCTCGACAGCGACCTGCCGCAGGCCGCGATCGACAGCCGCGCCGGGACCGACGGGCGGATCCCCGACCATCCGCATCGCCGATCGCCGCTGGCACCGCGACACACCGTAGGGTCGGTGGGAGGGCGGCGAACCCGGAGGGGCGGTGGTCAAGTCGAACCGGTTCATCTGGGACTACCCGAACAAGACCGCCGCCCGCATCCTCGGCACCGACACCGTCGACGGGGGCCAGACCCGGATCGTCAGCTTCTTCGTCCACGTCGGCGACAGCCTGCCCATCTGGTACCGGCTGTGGGGCGACGAGGACGCCCGGGTGCGCCGCGGCGAGATGCGTGCCCAGGGACACTTCATGGACCACCACTACTACGAACTCGGCGCCCCGATCGAGATCGCCCCACCACGATGAGGCCGATCATGACGACCCCACTCCTGACCGCCGTCGCGGCGATCATCCTCGCCACCGTCACGTCCGCGGCGACCGCCGCCGAGTCCCCACCGATGGAGTCGGGCCGCCAGGTCTTCGAAGCCAACTGCGCCATGTGCCACGGTAGCGACGCCACCGGGATGATGGGCATGCACCCCTCGCTACGCGGCGCGGTCGAACGGCTCACCCGCGAAGGCGTCGAGGTCACCATCCGCAACGGCCGGGACACCAACCCGCCGATGCCCGCGTTCGAAGCGCGCCTCACCGATCAGGAGATCAACCACGTGATCGCCTACATCGACAGCCTCCCACCAGGACCACGCAACTTCGGACCGGACACCGACGGCGGCATGATGGACGGGATGATGGGCAGCGGGATGTGGATGTGGCTGTGGCTGTGGCCCCTGCTGCTCGCGACCGTGCTCGTGCTCATCGTCGTCGCCGTCGTGCGAGCCGTGCGGACCGACCGGACGTCGGCCTCCGACGGCTCGTCAACCCGGGAGCTGCTCGACCGCCGCTACGCCGCGGGAGAACTCACCCGTGAGGAGTACCTCGAGCGACGCCGCGACCTGGAGAGCTGATGACGGACTGTCACTGACGGCTCGCGCCCCGCTCGACAGGACCACGGCTGCGGACGGACGTCAGACCTTCGGCTGAAAACCCGGCGAGCCCCGTCCCGTCAGGTCCCAATCCGTCCCGCTACGTCACCGTCCCACCTCGTCCCAGGCGACGGGACGAACGCAGTCACAGCGCAGTCTCGAAAGGCACGACCGAGAAAAGAGAAAAGGGGCTATCCAGATGAGTTCGGTAGCCTCTACATGTTGTGGCCGCGGCCAAATCGCCCAAAGCGGGCATCCACTACCCGCGTGACTGGGACGAGCTCAGTCTCTGGTTCCCTGACGACGCTGCG
>JBOHEE010000329.1:0-1741 GCA_050700895.1 Nitriliruptorales bacterium
ACGCCTACGAGGTCGAAGGCAACGTGTACTTCGACGTGACGTCCTTCCCGGGCTACGGACGGCTCTCTGGGAACACCCTCGACAAGCTCCAGCCCGGGCACCGGCAGCTGGAGACCGACCCGAACAAGCGGCACCCCGCCGACTTCGCGCTGTGGAAGCGAGCCGGCTCGAACCGGCTCATGAAGTGGGACAGCCCCTGGGGCGGGGGGTTCCCCGGATGGCACATCGAGTGCTCGGCGATGTCGATGAAGTACCTGGGCGATCGCTTCGACGTCCACACGGGCGGCGCCGACCTGAAGTTCCCTCACCACGAGGACGAGCTGGCGCAGTCGGACGCCGCCGTCGGGCGTCCCGTCGTGTCGATCTGGGTGTACGGCGGCTTCCTCCAGTTCTCCGGGCAGAAGATGGCCAAGTCCAGGGGGAACATCACCAGGGTCACGGAGATCGCGGAGCAGGGCGTGGACCCCCTGGCGTTCCGGCTGCTGTGCTTCGGCACCCGCTACCGGAGCGAGATGGACTTCTCCTGGGAGGCCCTGGAGGCCGAGGACCGCCGGCTGACCCGGCTGCGCCAGCGCATGGCGGACTGGGCCGAGGCCGCGCAGGGTGGGCGTTCTCCGTCGGCCGCGGACCTCGACCGGCGGTTCCGGGAGGCCGTGGCCGACGACCTCGACCTCCCCACGGCGGTCAAGGTGATGGGCCAGGCCGCGTCGGCGCACCTGCCCGACGGCGAGCGGTACACGCTGTTGGCGTCGTGGGACGCGGTGCTCGGGCTCGACCTGGAGCGGCTGGCCCGGGAGGGGTTCGAGGTGCCCGAGGAGGTCCAGGCCCTGATCGACGAGAGGGATCTGGCCCGCGGGGCCCGGGACTTCGCCACCTCGGACCGGCTCCGGGACCGGCTGGCCGAGATGGGATGGGAGGTCATGGACACCGCCGGCGGCACCCGGGTGCGCCCCCTGCGGTAGGTATCCGCTAGGCTTCGCCGCGGATGAGCGACGCTGACGGCTCCCGCCGCTCCGGCCCACGACTCCCCACCGGCATCGTGATCGGTGGCGTGGTGGTCGCCCTGGTGGCGGTGTCCGGCCTGATCCTGGCGCTGTACCGGGAGACCCGGGGGCCCGGCGAGATCCTCCGGCGGTTCGCCGAGGCCGTGGACGCCGGCGACTGCGGGGGCAGCTACGACCTCCTCCACGGCACGGTGCGGGCCACCGGGGACGAGGCCGAGTGGTGCGACGGCACGATCGCCGATGCCGACGCGATGATCGACGCCGACTTCACGCTGGAGCGGGCCGTCCTGGAGGGCGACCGCGCCCGGGTCGAGGTCTCCGGCGTCCCCGAGACCGTGTGGATCCTCGGACGACACGGGGAGCGGAGCTGGCGGGTGATCGGGCCGGAGGGTGGCTTCTCGCTCTAGTCGACCGGCAGGCCCAGGGTCTTGGCCACGTTCGACCTGAGGATCTCGGAGGTTCCCTCGTACAGCCGCATGGCCCGGACGTCCCGGTACCACACCTCCAGGCCCAGCTCGGTCATGAACCCCTGGCCCCCGTGGACCTGGATGCACCTGTCGGCCACCCGGGCCACCATCTCCGTGGTCACCAGCTTGGCCAGCGCGGCCTCCCGGCGCCCGTCGGCGCCGTTGTCGATGTCGTCCGCGCACTTGTACAGGAGCAGCCTGGCCTGCTCGAGCTCGGCATGGGAGTCCACGATGTGGCCCTGGACGTACTGGTTCGCCCCGATCGGCTTC
>JBOHEE010000330.1:0-2992 GCA_050700895.1 Nitriliruptorales bacterium
GGGGGCTCAAGAAGTCGAGCGGCCTCTCCAAGTCTCTCGTTGGACGCGAGACGTAGCCCCCCGGCTCAAGAGCCCGGGACGGGGCGGGGCCCGCTTGGGTAGGGTTCTGGGTAGCGGGACCGGGCAACGCCGGACGACAGCCGGCAGCCAGGGGCCGCGAGCGCCGATGCGTCCCGGCGATCCCGGGGCCGAGCCGCGAGAAGGGAGCCATCTGTGGCTGCTGACGAAGCATTCACGCGGGTCGACGCCACGCTGCAGCCTGACCACGAGGGGCCCGACCTCCTCTCGCTCATCAGTCCGGACGTCGATCCGGAGTCCCTGCTGCCCAACCTCGAGCCCGTCCAGCTGCTCGACGCGGACGGCAACTTCCGCGAGCACGAGGACTATCCGCTCGACCTGAAGGACGAGGACCTCCGCGCCCTCCACCGCCTCATGGTGATCTCGCGCAAGGTCGACAAGGAGGCGATCAACCTCCAGCGCCAGGGCCAGCTCGGCGTCTACGCCTCCTGTCTGGGCCAGGAGGGCGCGCAGGTCGGCAGCGCCTACGCGCTCGGCGACAACGACTGGATCTTCCCCTCCTACCGTGAGCTCGCCGCCGGCATCACCCGCGGCATCGACACCGCGGCGCTCCTCCACCTCTACCGCGGCACCTGGCTGAGCGACCACGACCCGCACGAGTTCAAGTTCGCCCTGATGGCGATCCCGATCGGCACGCAGACGCTGCACGCGGCGGGCTTCGCGATGGGCGCGAAGTTCGACGGCAAGCCGATGACGGCGATCTGCTACTTCGGCGACGGGGCGACGTCCGAGGGTGACGTGAACGAGGCGTTCAACTTCGCCGCCGTCTTCCAGGCCCCCTGCGTCTTCTTCTGCCAGAACAACCAGTACGCGATCTCGGTGCCGCTGTCGAAGCAGACCCACGCCCCGTCGATCGCGCACAAGGGCGTCGGCTTCGGCATGCCGGGGGTGCGCTGCGACGGCAACGACGTCCTGGCGAGCTACGCGGTCACGAAGAAGGCGGTGCAGCGCGCGCGGGAGGGGTCCGGCCCGACACTCATCGAGGCGCTGACGTACCGCATGGAGGCGCATACGACCTCCGACGACCCGAAGCGCTACCGGTCCGCGGAGGAACTCGAGTACTGGGCCCGCTTCGACCCGATCGCGCGGATGGAGAAGTTCCTCCGCTCCCGCGACCTGTGGGACGAGGAGTTCGCGGACACCATCGACGAGGAGGCGCGGGAGCAGGCCGCCCACGTGCGCGAGCAGATCTACGACGCCCCCCATGGCGACCCGCTCGAGCTCTTCGAGCACGTCTACGTCGATCCGCCGCCGCACTTCGAGCGGCAGAAGCAGCAGTTGCGCGAGGAGATCGAGGCCGCCGAGGGAGGTGAGGGCTGATGGCGAGCGTCACGATGGCGCAGGCGCTGAACAAGGCCCTCCACGACGAGATGGAGAGCGACGACCGGGTGCTCGTCTTCGGGGAGGACGTCGGTGTGCTCGGCGGCGTGTTCCGGGTGACCGACAAGCTCCAGCAGACGTTCGGCGACACGCGCTGCTTCGACACGCCCCTCGCGGAGTCCGGGCTGCTCGGCACCTCGCTCGGTCTTGCCCTGTACGGCTACAAGCCGGTGCCCGAGATCCAGTTCGACGGGTTCGCCTACCCCGGCTTCGAGCAGCTCGTCAGCCACGTCGCGAAGTACCGCAACCGCTCCCGCGGGACGGTCACGCTGCCGATCACGGTCCGCATCCCGTTCGGTGGCGGCATCGGGGCGGTCGAACACCACTCCGAGAGCCCCGAGACCTACTGGGCCCACACCGCGGGCCTCACGGTCGTGACGCCGTCGACCCCGGCCGACGGGTACACGATGCTGCGGGAGTCGATCCAGAGCCTCGACCCGGTCGTGTTCCTCGAGCCGAAGCGGCGCTACTGGATGAAGCAGGACGTCGAGCTGCCGGTCGACGACGGCCTGCCGATGAAGCGGGCGCGGGTCGCGAAGGAGGGCCGCGACGTCACCGTCGTCGCCTACGGCCCGATGGTCAAGACCGCGCTCGAGGCGGCTGCTGCCGCCGAGGACGACCTCGACGCGTCGCTCGAGGTCGTCGATCTCCGGTCGCTGAACCCGCTGGACGAGGCGACGATGGTCGAGAGCGTCAAGAAGACCGGCCGGTGCATCGTCGTCCACGAGGCGGGCATGACGCTCGGGATGGGCGCGGAGGTCTCCGCCAGGGTGCAGGAGATGGCCTTCTACCACCTCGAGGCGCCGATCCTGCGCGTGACCGGCTTCGACACGCCGTACCCGCCGGCGATGCTCGAGGAGTTCTGGCTCCCCGACGTCGACCGGATCCTCGACTTCGTCGAGCGGTCGCTCGCCTTCTGACCGCCCGGCGAGAAGGAGCGAGAAGTGGGACAGGTGCGCGACTTCCTCCTCCCCGACCTCGGGGAGGGCCTGGAGTCCGGCGAGATCGTGGCATGGAACGTCGAGGTCGGCGACCGGGTGGAGCTGAACCAGGAGATCTGCGACGTCGAGACCGCGAAGGCGGTCGTGTCGATCCCGTGCCCGTTCGCCGGGACGCTCGTGGAGCGGTTCGGCCAGGTCGGAGAGGAGCTCGAGGTCGGCCAGCCGCTCGTCCGGATCGACGTCGAGGAGGTCGCGTCGGCCGACGCCCTGCCCGACGAGGTCGCCGACCAGCTCGAGACGGCGCCCGAACCGGCGCCGGCCGAATCCGAGGCGGGCCCGGAGGCTGGCGCGGAGGAGGCGGCCGCCCGCGACGTCACCGAAGGCGAGGGCAAGCCGCGGGGGGACCGCCAGAGCGTCCTCGTCGGCTATGGCGCTTCGACCGGGGCGTCGACCCGGCGCCGACGCGGCGGTCGCAAGCTGAAGGAGCCGATCGGCCCCGGGGAGGTCCCCGGCGGCAACGGCGAGGTGGCGCGACCCCTGGCGAAGCCGCCCGTGCGGAAGCTCGCGAAGGACCTCGGGGTCGACCTCGCCGC
>JBOHEE010000331.1:0-9651 GCA_050700895.1 Nitriliruptorales bacterium
GCCGCGACGCGTCCGGCCTCGCCCCCGGCGAAGGGTGCGGCCGAGGAGGCCGCGACGCGTCCGGCCTCGCCCCCGGCGAAGGGTGCGGCCGAGGAGGCCGCGGCGGAGAGCCCGGCGGCCCCGACCCCGGAGCAGCAGGGCACGGCCGCCCCGGTGGACCAGGTCGCCCCCCAGGCGCCGGACAGCCCCACGACCGTGGAGGAGCGCGGCGGGACCGCCGCCACCGACGTGGAGCAGGCGACGACCGAGCAGGCGCCGCCGCAGTCGGGCCCGATGGAGGTCGAGGACGTCGCCCCGGACGTGGTCGAGGAGGCGGGGGCACCCGACGCCGAGGCGGTCGAGACGAAGCCGGAGCGTGCGGGGACCGAGGAGCCCGAGGAGCCGCGGGCGGGTGCCGAAGGCGCCGGGTCGAGCGGGCCGGACGTTGAGCCCGAGAGCGCGGAGGCGGCCACCGAGGCGCGCGACGAGACGACTGAAGAGGCCGACGAGGCCGACGAGGCCGACGATGGTCGGGCGGGCGCCGAAGGCGCCGGGCCGGGCGGGCCAGAGGAAGAGGAGGAGAGCTGATGCTCGCGCCGAAGCGGGTGAAGCACCGCAAGCAGCACCGGCCACGGCCGATGCGCGGCCTCGCGAAGGGTCACACCGAGGTCATGATGGGCGACTACGGCCTGAAGGCGATCGAGCCCGGCTGGATCACCGCCCGTCAGATCGAGGCCGCCCGCGTCGCGATGACCCGCGCCATCAAGCGTGGTGGGAAGGTGCGCATCACGATCTTCCCCGACCGGCCGATGACGAGGAAGCCTCTCGAGACCCGCATGGGTTCGGGGAAGGGCTCGCCCGACCACTGGGTCGCCCCGGTCAAGCCGGGCCGGATCATGTTCGAGCTGTCCGGCGTGCCCGAGGAACTCGCCCGTGAGGCGATGCGCCGGGCCGGCCACAAGCTGCCCGTGGCCACGAAGTTCGTCTCGCGGGAGGAGGGCTGATGCACGCGACCGAGATGCGTGAGATGCCGGAGGTCGAGCTCCGGGAGCTGCTCGCCGAGCAGAAGGAGGAGCTGTTCAACCTCCGCTTCCAGGGCGTGACCGGCCAGCTCGACAACCCGCACCGCGTGAAGCAGGTGAAGCGCGAGATCGCGCGCATCCTCACCGTGCTGCGTGAGCGCGAGATCGCCGAGGAGCGGCAGGTCGCCGCCGAGGAGACGAGCTGATGAGCGAGCAGACCACCACCCCTCAGGAGAGGGGCGCGCGCAAGGAGCGCATCGGGGTCGTCGTGAGCGACGGCGCGGACAAGACGGTCGTCGTCGTCGTCGATCGGCGGACGACGCACAACCTGTACGCCAAGACCCTGCGGCGCTCGAAGAAGTACCACGCGCACGACGAACGCAACGAGGCGGGCGTGGGTGACCTGGTTCGCATCGCCGAGACCCGGCCCCTCAGCAGGACGAAGCGCTGGCGCCTCCTCGAGATCGTGGAGAAGGCCAGATGATCCAGCAGGAGTCGCGACTGCGGGTCGCCGACAACACCGGTGCGAGGGAGATCCTCTGCATCCGGGTCCTGGGCGGCTCCGGCCGGCGCTACGCCTCGATCGGTGACGAGTTCATCGGCTCCGTGAAGGAGGCGATCCCGGCGTCGGGTGTGAAGAAGGGCGAGATCGTCCGCTGTGTGGTCGTGCGGACCGCGAAGGAGCGGCGCCGCCAGGACGGCAGCTACATCAAGTTCGACGAGAACGCGTGCGTGCTCGTGCGCGACGACGGGACCCCGCGCGGGACGCGCATCTTCGGGCCCGTGGGGCGCGAGCTGCGGGAGAAGCGCTTCATGCGGATCGTCTCGCTGGCCCCGGAGGTTCTGTGATGCAGCGGGTGAGGAAGGACGACCAGGTTCTCGTCGTCTCCGGCAAGGACCGGGGCAGGGAGGGCCGCGTGATCCGCGTGTGGCCGCACGAGGACCGCGTCCTCATCGAGGGCGTGAACGTGGTCACGAAGCACGAGCGGATCCGCCAGACGAGACGCGGCGCCCAGGAGGGCGGGATCATCCAGACCGAGCTGCCGGTCCACGTCAGCAACGTCCAGCCGATCTGCCCGTCGTGCGGCGAGGCCACCCGCGTCGGGTACCGGGAAGAGGAAGAAGGCGACCGGCGCAGCAAGGCGCGGGTCTGCCGCCGATGCGACGCGACGTTCTAGGAGGGGGTTCGGGGGACTCAAGGAGTGGAGCGCAGCCACAGCCACGCAAGCCTCTCGGGGCTGCGCGGAACGCAGTCCCCCAACCGATCTGGAGGAGCATGGGATGAGCACGACAACCACCGAAGCGGCGCGGGAGACGTACGTCCCGCGGCTGAAGCGGCGCTATCACGAGGAGATCGTCCCCGCGCTCAGGGAGCGTCTGGGGTTCGAGAACCCGATGCAGGTCCCTCGTCTCGACAAGATCGTCGTCAACGTCGGTCTGGGTGAGGCGATCAGCGACGCCAAGGCGCTCGAGGGCGCGATCCGCGACCTGTCGACGGTGACCGGTCAGAAGCCGCGCGTGAACCGCGCCCGCAAGTCCATCGCGGGGTTCAAGCTCCGCGAGGGGATGCCCGTGGGCGTCAAGGTGACCCTCCGCGGTGACCGGATGTGGGAGTTCTGCGACCGGCTCCTGTCGGTCGTCCTCCCGCGTATCCGGGACTTTCGCGGCCTCAACCCGCGTTCGTTCGACGGGGCGGGCAACTACACCTTCGGCCTCACCGAGCAGCTCGTCTTCCCCGAGATCGACTACGACGAGGTCGATGCGGTCCGGGGCATGGACATCACCCTCACGACCACGGCCACCGACGACGAGCAGGGCCACGCCCTCCTCGAGGCGCTCGGCGTGCCGTTCGCACGGCCTAGCTAAGGACACACGATGGCGAAGAAGTCGATGATCGCGAAGGCGAAGCGCGAGCCGAGGTTCTCCACGCGGAAGAACAGCCGGTGCGCGCGGTGCGGTCGGCCGCGGGCGGTGTTCCGCCGCTTCAGGCTGTGCCGCATCTGCTTCCGGGAGATGGCCCACAACGGCGAGCTCCCAGGCATCCGCAAGGCGAGTTGGTGATGCCCCGCCGACTCGCCTCGGGGCTGCCGCAGAGACCCAGTCGCCCCGATCCGAGTCGGCTCGGCATCGCAACAGGAGACACGACGGGAAGTACGGGACCGAGTGCCCGCAACCCCATGGAGGATGAACACAGATGACGATGACGGACCCGATCGCGGACATGCTGACCCGGGTGCGCAACGCGTCCATGGCGTACCACGACGACGTGGTCATGCCCTCATCGAAGATGAAGGAGGGGATCGCCCGCCTGCTGAAGCAGGAGGGCTACATCCGCGACTTCGGCGTCGAGAACGCGAAGCCCCAACCGGTCCTGCACATCGCGATGAAGTACGGGCCGAACCGTGAACGCACGATCTCCGGTCTGCGGCGCATCAGCAAGCCGGGCTTGCGGGTGTACGTGAAGCGCCACGAGGTGCCACGCGTCCTCGGCGGCCTCGGCGTGGCGATCGTTTCGACGAGCGCCGGGCTCATGACCGACCGTGAGGCGCGCCGACAGGGACGCGGCGGCGAAGTCGTCGCGTACATCTGGTAGAGGAAGAGCGATGAGTCGTATCGGCAAGTATCCCGTCCCCGTCCCCGACGGCGTGGACGTCTCGATCGACGGCCTCGACGTCACGGTGAAGGGCCCGAAGGGCGTGCTCCGACGCGAGATGCCGCAGGGCGTCACGATCACCCTCGACGCGGACGGCGTGAAGGTCGACCGTGTCGACGACAGCCGCGACGCGCGGGCCCGGCACGGGCTCGTCCGCTCCCTCGTCCAGAACATGGTCGTGGGGGTCACCGACGGCTACGCGAAGTCCCTCGAGCTGATCGGGGTCGGCTACCGCGCCGCGTCGAAGGGCCGCGACATCGAGCTCCAGGTCGGCTTCAGCCACCCGGTCACGGTCACGGCGCCCGAGGGCATCGATTTCGAGGTCCCGGCGCCGAACCGCATCGTCGTCCGCGGGATCGACAAGGTGCTGGTGGGTCAGACCGCCGCGAACATCCGCAAGGTGCGGGAGCCGGAGCCCTACAAGGGCAAGGGCATCCGCTACGAGGGGGAGCAGGTCCGCCGCAAGGCGGGCAAGGCCGCCGGTCGCTGAGCGAGGTAAGAGACATGGATCCGAGGAAGAAGAGGGCAGGCCGGGCGCGCCGCCACGAGCGCATCCGCAGCCACCTGCGCGGGACCGCGGCGCGACCGCGCCTCGCGGTGTACCGCAGCAACGCACACATCTACGCCCAGGTCGTCGACGACGACCGCGGCCACACTCTCGCGGCGGCGTCGTCGCTCGAGGGCGACGCGGGCGCCGGGAGCGGGACGTCGAAGAGCGACGTCGCCAAGAGGGTCGGCGAGACGCTCGCCGAGCGGGCGAAGGCGGCCGGCATCGACGCGGTCGTGTTCGACCGCGGCGGCTTCCGCTACGCGGGGCGCGTGCGTGCCCTGGCCGAGGGCGCCCGCGAGGGCGGACTCGACCTGTAGGGGCGACGGGCCGACCGAAACCGAAGAGGAGCAGTCACAGCATGGCGAGAGACCGAAGCAGCCGCGGAGGCCGCGGACGCGACTCCGACCGGGATCAGTACGACGAGCGCGTCGTCTCGATCAACCGCGTCTCGAAGGTCGTCAAGGGCGGTCGACGCTTCCAGTTCACCGCCCTCGTCGTCGTCGGCGACAACAAGGGTCGGGTCGGCGTCGGCCACGGCAAGGCGCGTGAGGTCGCGTCGGCGATCCAGAAGGGCGTCGAGGAGGCGAAGAAGAGCTTCTTCGAGGTCCCCATGGTCGGTCGGACGATCGTGCACCCCATCGTCGGGCGCCACGGTGCCGGCCGCGTCCTGCTGAAGCCGGCCGCCCCTGGAACCGGGGTCATCGCCGGCGGTCCGGTTCGGGCCGTCGTCGAGGCCGCCGGCATCTCCGACGTCCTCGCGAAGTCGCTCGGCAGTCAGAACGCGATCAACGTCGTGGGCGCCACGGTCGACGCCCTCCAGGGCCAGCGTCGCCCGCAGGACATCGCCGCCCTCAGGGACAAGTCCATCGACGACGTCGCCCCGAAGGCGATGATCGAGACGCTGCGGGAGGGCGGCTACCGATGACCGCCGCCGCGAAGGGCGGCGAGCTCAGGATCACGCTCGTCCGCTCCCCGATCGGGCGCAAACCCGACCAGCGCCGCACCGTGCGTGCGCTCGGGCTGCGTCGCATCCACCAGACCGTCGTCCAGCCGGACCGCCCGGAGATCCGCGGGATGCTCCGCAGGGTCACCCATCTCGTCCAGTTCGAGGAGGTCGAGTCCTCGTGACCGAGAAGCGCAAGCCAACCAAGCTCCATCACCTGAAGCCCGCCGACGGCAGCAAGAAGCGCAAGATCCGCATCGGCCGGGGTGACGCCGCACGCCGCGGTGCGAAGGCCGGACGCGGGACCAAGGGCACCCACTCCCGCGGGAGCGGCAAGCTCCCCACCGGCTTCGAGGGCGGCCAGATGCCCCTCAAGCGCCGTCAGCCGAAGCTCCCGGGCTTCGACATCGCGAGCAGGGCCCGCCGCAAGGACGTCGAGGTCGCCGTCGTGAACGTCGGCGCCCTCGAGACCGCGTACGAGGCCGGCGCCGAGGTCACGCTCGACTCGCTGCGCGAGAAGGGCCTCGTCCACAAGCGCAGCGACCGCGTGAAGATCCTCGGTGAGGGTGAGCTCACGAAGGCGCTGACCGTGCGCGTCGGCGCGATCTCCGCCGCCGCCCACGACAAGATCGAATCAGCCGGCGGCACGGTCGAGGCCCCGCCCGCCTCGTGACCCTCGACGGCCGGTAGCCTGCGCCTGCCGCGCCACCGCCCGACAACCCGAGAGCCGCCGCGATGCTGAGAGCGTTCGTCAACGCGTTCAAGGTCCCCGACCTGCGCAACAAGATCCTCTTCACGGTCTTCATCATCGGGGTCTTCCGCCTCGGGTCGTGGATCCCGGTGCCGGGGGTCGACTTCGACCGCATCGAGCAGGCCGCCGCCGCACAGCAGCAGGGACTGCGGGCGCTCATCAACCTCTTCTCGGGCGGCGCGCTCGGGCAGATGGCGGTGTTCGCGCTCGGGATCATGCCCTACATCACCGCGAGCATCATCATGCAGCTGCTCGCGGTCGTCATCCCGAAGCTCGAGCAGTGGCAGAAGGAAGGCGAGCAGGGCCGGCGCAAGATCACCCAGTGGACGCGCTACGCGACGGTGATGCTCGCGCTCCTCCAGTCGAGCGGCCTCACCGTCCTCGCCCAGCAGACCGGACAGAACTCGTTGTTCGGCGTGAACGTCATCCCGAACGCGAACGCGGGCACGCTCACGCTGATCGTCCTGACGCTCACCGCGGGCACCTCGTTCATCATGTGGCTCGGCGAGCTGATCACCCAGCGGGGGGTCGGCAACGGGATGTCGCTGCTGATCTACATCTCGATCATCGCGGTCATCCCCGCCCAGGGGAACGCGGTCCTCTCCGCCGACGGGGTCGGTGCGTTCACGCTCATCATGCTCCTCGCGCTCGGCATCACCCTCGCGATCGTCTTCATGGAGCAGGGCCAGCGCCGCATCCCGGTCCAGTACGCGAGGCGTCAGGTCGGCCGCCGCGTGTACGGCGGACAGTCGACCTACATCCCGTTGAAGGTGAACCAGGCCGGCGTCATCCCCGTCATCTTCGCGTCATCGATGCTCTACATCCCCACGCTCGCCGCGTCGATGACCACCTGGCAGCCGCTGATCGAGTTCAACCAGCGCTACCTCAGCAACCCGTCGAGCTTCGTCTACATCGCCGTCTTCGCGGCGATGAACATGTTCTTCACCTACTTCTACGCGGCGATCGCCTTCAACCCGGTCGAGGTCGCGGACAACATGAAGCGCTACGGCGGCTTCGTGCCCGGGATCCGCCCGGGTCGCCAGACCGCCGAGTATCTCGACCGGATCCTGAACCGGATCCTGCTGCCGGGCTCCCTGTACCTGACGTCGGTCGCGGTGCTCCCGTTCGTCGCGATCGCGCTCATGGGCATCCAGCAGTTCCCCCTCGGCGGGATCGAGCTGCTCATCGTCGTCGGGGTCGCGCTGGAGACGATGAAGCAGGTGGAGAGCCAGCTCCTGCAGCGCAACTACGAGGGTTTCCTGGCATGAGCCGCTCAAGCAGCGTCAGCGACAGCGGCCCCGGCATGAGCGCCACGAGCGCCAGCGGACCGGAGACGGCCGAAGAGGTGGGCGGGCAGGCGGTGATCCGTCTCGTGCTGCTCGGCCCTCCCGGGGCCGGGAAGGGCACGCAGGCCGCCCGCATCGCCGCCGCCTACGGGATCCCCCACATCTCCACCGGCGAGATCCTGCGCGCCAACGTTCGCGAGGGGACCGACCTCGGCAAGAAGGCGCAGGAGTACATGGACGCCGGCGAACTCGTCCCCGACGAGGTCGTCGTCGGCATGGTCGCCGAACGCCTCGAGCAGGACGACGCCCGACGGGGGTTCGTCTTCGACGGCTTCCCCCGGACCGTTCCCCAGGCGCAGTCGCTCGAGGAGGTCCTCACCGCGACCGACCAGCCGCTCGACGTCGTCCTCCGCTTCGACATCGACGAGGACGAGGTCCTGTACCGCATCACCGGTCGTCGCGTCTGCACGCAGTGCGGGCGCAGCTACCACATCGAGATGGACCCACCGCCCGCCGACGGCAGGTGCGCCGAGTGCGGCGGCGCGGTCATCCAGCGCGAGGACGACACCGAGGAGGTCGTCCGCAACCGGCTCGACGTGCACCGGCGGCAGACCGAGCCGCTCGAGGTGTTCTACCGGCAGCGGGGCCTCCTGCGTGACGTCGCCGCGGTCGGGGAGATCGACGAGGTCACGCAGCGTGCGCTCGACGTCCTGTCCGAGTACGCGCGGCCCGAGAACGGCACCGCCGCATGATCATCAGGAAGTCGCGCGCCGAGCTCGACAAGATGGCCGAGGCCGGGCAGGTCGTGGCCCGCACCCTCGAGCAGGTCATCGCGGCGGTCGAGCCCGGGATGACGACGCTCGATCTCGACCGGATGGCCGAGAAGAGCATTCGCAGC
Source organism: Nitriliruptorales bacterium (assembly GCA_050700895.1). Classification (GTDB taxonomy): domain Bacteria; phylum Actinomycetota; class Nitriliruptoria; order Nitriliruptorales; family JAHWKO01; genus JBOHEE01. The sequence continues at coordinate 8,083 of JBOHEE010000331.1, forward strand.
CACGGAGCGACCCCGTCCTTCAAGGGCTACCGCGGCTTCCCCGCGACGCTCTGCACCTCGGTCAACCACGAGATCGTCCACGGCATCCCGTCGGGCGAGGTGGTCCTCCAGATCGGGGATCTCCTTTCGGTGGACTGCGGGGCGATCGTCGACGGCTTCCACGGCGACTCCGCGATCACGGTCATCGTCGGCGGCGACGAGGCGACCACCCCGGAGCGCCGCGAGCTCGTCGAGGCGACGCGACGCGCCCTCTGGGACGGCATCGCCGCGGTCGCCCCGGGCAGCCGCCTCGGCGACATCGGCGCCGCGATCGCCACGGTGGCCGAGGGCCCCGGCTATGGCGTGGTCCGCGAGTACGTCGGGCACGGCATCGGACGCGCCCTGCACGAGGATCCCGCGGTGCCGAACTACGGCTCGCCGGGACGGGGCCTGAAGCTCTCTCGTGGCTGGGTCCTCGCGATCGAGCCGATGTTCAACCTCGGGACCGCCTCGACGCGCACGCTCTCCGACGGTTGGACGGTCGTCACCGGCGACCAGCAGCCCTCGGCCCACTGGGAGCACACCGTCGCCGTCACCGATGACGGCCCCTGGGTCCTCACCGCGCGCTCCGACGAGCCCGCCCACCCCCTCGACGAGAAGGTCTCTGTCCCCCACACGGGTGTACGGCGCGCACAAGCTGTGGAAGGCGGCGCGGCCCACCCCCTCGACGAGAAGGTCTCTGTCCCCCACGGCCGCTCCGCCTGACGGCTTCCGTCCTTCCTGGGCTGCCTTTTTTCAGTGAAAGGGCAGGTATCGGGCGCCTCGCCCCAAGGCTGCGCCTCGTACGAGGTTCATGGCTCTTGTCACGCATCCGTTGCGAGGTCCACCAACCTTGGTCGCCGCCTGCCGAAGAGCCACGTCCGGCCGCGCGCCGAGCTGACCTTCCCGCTTCTTGTGGCGCAGGTGCTGCGGGAGACGGGATGTCGGTTTGGCTCGAGGCGGGGCGCGCCGCCCGACCGCCGCCGGAGCCGCGGTGGCGATGGGTGGGGCCCGCTGGTAGTCTGCGTGTGCCGGCCCCTGCGGGGGCCGTTCGTCACGTCCCTACTACTCGAGCCTCGCTCGACCGTGGTCGGAGACGGAAGCGACTAGCACGCAGTGACCCGGAGAAGAGCTTGGCGGAAAAGGAAGAGGCGATCTCGGTCGAGGGCACCGTCCTCGAACCGCTGCCGAACACCATGTTCCGCGTAGAACTCGACAACGGGCACAAGGTACTGGCACACATCTCCGGCAAGATGCGGATGCACTACATCCGCATCCTTCCGGGGGACCGGGTGGTCGTGGAGCTGAGTCCCTACGACCTGACCCGGGGGCGCATCACCTACCGCTACAAGTAGGAGATCGTCCGCAGCCGGGCGGCCCCGCCATCGGAGACCGCCCCCGGCTCGCGGCGGTGACCGCGAGCCGCTCGCGCCGAAGCCGGCGCGGGGAGAGCTGGCGAGTGGCGTCGGACGGCGCCACGGTCCGCTGACGACGCGGCGGCAAGGCGACGCGACGACGCGGACAGCAGAGAGAGGTGGGTGCGTGAAGGTC
>JBOHEE010000332.1:0-5154 GCA_050700895.1 Nitriliruptorales bacterium
GCCGTCGGCGGCGGCGGCGAAGCGCTTCCGGTCGCGGGGGTCGCGGCCGATCGGGACGTCCACGAGCCCGCGCGTCGCGTCGAAGCCACCCTCGGCGAGGGCGACGTAGCCGCGCTCGACGCGACGCCGCCGCAGGAGGCGCACGAGGCCGGCGTGGGCCACGTCGGTCTTCGCGACGACGAGCAGCCCGGAGGTGCCGCGGTCGAGGCGGTGGACGACGCCGGGGCGCTCCTCCCCGCCGGCGGGCGCCAGTTCGTAGCCGGCCTCCTCGATGGCCTGGACGAGCGTCCCCGCGGGGTGGCCGACGCCGGGATGGACGACGAGCCCGGCCGGCTTCGCGACGACGAGGAGGTGGTCGTCCTCGTAGCGGATCGGGGGCGGGGCGACGCCGGCCGCGCCTGACGGCGCCTCCGGGGGCGGGGCGACCTCGACCTCGTCGCCGGACTCGACCCGCACAGAGCGCTTCGCCGGCCCGTGGCCGATGGTCACCTCGCCGCGGTCGATGCGCGCCGCGGCCTGGCTGCGAGACTCCCCGAGCCACGCCGCGAGGACGACGTCGAGCCGCTCGCCCTCCTCGCCGGGTCCCGCAACGAAGCGCCGGTTCATCATGTGGTGACTGCCGCTGTCGCTACTTGAGTCAGCTCTCGGCCGCCCGTTCGGCCCTCTCGTGACGGTACGCGGCGACGAGCAGCAGCCCGAAGCCGATGTTGATCCAGACGTCCGCGACGTTGAAGGTGGGGAAGAACGTCGACGCGATGAAGTCGACCACCTCGCCGCGTCCGACTCCCCCGGGATGCGGTCGCGTGAAGCGGTCGGTGATGTTGCCGAGCGCACCCGCCACGAGCAGCCCGTACGCGATCGGCTCGATGAACCCGCGCGCCCTCCCGAGGCTCCGGCTGACGAGCAGGAGCACGAGCACCGTGACCGCGGGGAAGAGCCACCAGGGCGCCGGGATCCCGAATGCGGCACCCGCATTGAACGTGAGCTGGAAGTGGAACGGGCCTGGGAGGTCGACGACCCGCCCCGAGCCGAGCGCCTGAACGGCGAGCCGCTTCGTCGCCTGGTCGATGATCGCGCCGCCGGCGCCGACCAGGCCCGCGACCTGCCACGGACCAGCGCGGGAGACGACGGAGAGGAACCGCACGGAGGAGAGTGTGCCCTTCCTACGCCGTGCGCTCGTCGCGCTGCTTGTCGGCGAGACAGAGCGTGGCGTAGGGCAGTGCCTCGAGCCGTCCCGGCTCGATCGGCTCGCCGCAGCGCTCGCAGAGGCCGTAGGTCCCGTCGTCCATGCGCTTCAGGGCATCCTCGACCTGGGTGAGGATCGCGCGGGCGTTGCGGGCGAGCGACTGCGCCCGCTCGCGCTCGGACGTGGCCGTCCCGGTGTCCGCCGCGTCGTCGTCGGACCCGCTGTCACGCCACATGCCGACGACGGCGGTCGCGTCGAGGACCGCGGTCTGGCTCTGCAGCTGCTCGCGCTCGGCCTCGAGCTGGCTGCGGAGCTTGTCGAGGGTCTTCTTGGGGAGTCGCTTGGTCTTCGCCATGGCGCGCGGACGCTACCAGAGCGTCATACGGCCAACTGCGAAGCGTCACGACCGAGGTCAAGCGGTGCGGCGGCGCTCCTCTGCGGCCTCGAGGGCAGGATCGGACACGTCGATGAGGCGGCCCTCGCCGCTCGACTGTTCCCGCAGCCAGGCCTCGACCGCCCGCATCGCGTCCTCGACCCCGGCGACGTAGGTCCGCGGGTCGTCGAACAGGTACGCCTTCTCGCTCAGCTCCCGCCGCAGCTTCTGAACTCCCACCGGACCCCCTGGCGCCGTCATCGGGGACGAAGCTACGCGACCGGTGTTACGGCACCGGGTCTCGAACGTAACAACGAGGAGAACCCTCGGAGGCGTCAGGCCCGCTCCGAGTGCTCGTTGACCACAGCGAGCAGGTCCATCGCACGCGACTCCACCGCCGGTGCCTCCCTCGCTCCCCCCTCGGCGACTCTCCTACCATGGGCCGCTCGCAGAGACGCACGCGCACGAGGACGAGAAGCGACAGCATGGCACGCTGGCCGGTGGTGACGAACCAGCCGTCGTTCCCGGACATGGAGCACCGGGTCCTCGAGCGCTGGCACGAACGCGACATCTTCCCTGCGAGCCTCGCCCTGCGGGCCGACGCGCCGATCTACTCCTTCTACGAGGGACCGCCGACCGCGAACGGCCGCCCGGGGACCCACCACGCCGAAGCGCGCACCTTCAAGGACATCTTCCCCCGCTACCGCACGATGAAGGGCTACCTCGTCCCGCGGAAGGCCGGATGGGACTGCCACGGCCTCCCCGTCGAGATCGAGGTCGAGAAGGAGCTCGGGCTCGACTCGAAGGCCGACATCGAGGCCTTCGGCATCGAGGAGTTCAACCGCCGCTGCCGCGAGTCGGTCATGCGCTACGTCGGCGACTGGGAGCGCTTCTCGGAGCGGATCGGCTTCTGGGTCGATTTCGCCGCCGCGTACCGCACGATGGATCCGAGCTACGTCGACTCGGTCTGGTGGGCGCTGCGCCGCATGTGGGACGAGGACCTCCTCTTCCGCGACCACCGCATCGCCCCCTACTGCGCGCGCTGCGGCACCGGGATCTCCGATGCCGAGGTCGGCCTCGGCGGCTACCAGCAGGTCGAGGACCCGAGCGTCTACGTCCGCTTCCCGATCCTCGAGGCCCCTCTCGCAGAGCGCGGCGCGGCGCTCCTGATCTGGACGACGACTCCGTGGACGCTGCCGAGCAACGCCGGCGTCGCCGTGGGACCCGGCATCGACTACGTGCTCGCCCGGGGCGGGCGCGCCGCGGAGACGCCGGTCGTACTGGCGAAGGAGCTCCTCGACGACGCGCTCGGCGACGGCGCCGAGATCCTGGAGGAGCTCACGGCCGGCGACCTCGCCGGCCTGCACTACGAGGCGCCGTTCACCCTGGTGGAGGTCGAGGAGGACCAGCGCTACGTCGTCGTGGCCGACGTCGTGACGACCACGGAGGGCACCGGGCTCGTCCACATGGCGCCGGCCTTCGGCGCCGACGACCTCGAGGTCGGGCGCCGCCACGGCCTGCCGGTCGTGAACCCGGTGGACGCCGAGGGACGCTTCACGACCGGGCCGTGGGCCGGCTCGTTCGTGAAGGACGCCGACCCCGCGATCATCGCCGCCCTCGACGAGCAGGGGGTCCTGCTCCACGCAGGGACGTACGAGCACGCGTACCCGTTCTGCTGGCGCTGCGGCTCGCCGCTCATCTACTACGCGAAGCTGTCGTGGTACATCCGCACGACCGCCCGTCGCGAGGAGCTGCTCGCGACCAACGCGAAGATCGACTGGCACCCCGCGCACATCCGCGAGGGCCGCTTCGGGAACTGGCTCGAGAACAACGTCGACTGGGCGTTGTCCCGCGACCGCTACTGGGGCACCCCGCTGCCCTTCTGGCGCTGCGCCAACGACCACACGACCGTCGTCGGATCCCGCGTCGAGCTCGGCGAGCTCGCCGGGCAGGACCTCGGCGAGCTCGACCCCCACCGCCCCTACGTGGACGCGATCCGCTTCCCCTGCCCCGAGTGCGGCGAGGAGACGCAGCGGGTGCCGGAGGTCGCCGACGCGTGGCTCGACTCGGGCGCGATGCCGTTCGCCCAGTTCGGCTACCCCTACCAGGGCGAGGAGGAGTTCCAGGCCCGCTTCCCCGCCGACTTCGTCGCCGAGGCGATCGACCAGACCCGCGGCTGGTTCTACACCCTGCTCGCCGAGTCGACGCTGCTCTTCGGCCGCTCCTCGTACCGGACCGTGCTCTGCCTCGGCCACATCGTGGACGAGGAGGGGCGCAAGATGTCGAAGTCCCTCGGCAACGTCCTCGACCCCTGGGACCTCATGGAGCGCGGCGGCGCCGACGCGCTCCGCTGGCTCATGGCCACCGAGGGCAACCCGTGGGCGAACCGCCGGGTCGCGCCGAACCTCCTCGACGACGTCGTGCGCCGCTTCCTGCTGACGCTCTGGAACACGTACTCGTTCTTCGCGACCTACGCCGAGATCGACGGCTGGTCGCCCACCGACCCCGCGCCGCCGGTCGCCGAGCGCCACGTCATGGACCGATGGGTCCTCGCCGAGCTCGCCGACGTCGTGGACGTCGTCGACTCGGGGCTCGAGCGCTACGACATCGCGACTGCGAGCCGCCGCCTCGAGCGGTTCGTCGACGACCTGTCGAACTGGTACGTGCGGCGCAGCCGGCGCCGCTTCTGGAAAGCGGCGGAGGACGACCCGCAGGACAAGACCGCGGCGTACGCGACGCTCCACACCTGCCTCGCCACCCTCGCCGGGCTCCTCGCCCCGATCACACCGTTCGTCACCGACGAGCTGTACGAGGGGCTCGTCCGCTCGCACGACCCGGACGCACCCGCCTCCGTCCACCTCACCGACTTCCCCGTCGCCGACCGCGCCTGGCGCGACGAGCCGCTACGGGCCGCGATGGAGACGGCGCGGCGGGTCGTGGAGCTCGGACGCCAGGCCCGCAACGAGTCCGGCGTGAAGACCCGCCAGCCCCTGCGCGGCGCGCTCGTGACCGTGCGCGACGCCGAACGCGCAGGCCTCGAGCGGCTCGTCGGCGTCGTCGCCGAGGAGCTGAACGTGAAGGACCTCCGCGTCGCGGACGAGACCACCGAGCTCGCGGAGCGGTCGCTGCGGCCGAACTTCGCCGCGCTCGGGCCGGCGTTCCAGAGCGACGCCCCGAAGGTCGGCGACGCCCTGCGCACCGCCGGACCGGCGGAGGCCGAGCGCATCGCGCACGAGCTCGCGAGCGGCAAGGCGACGATCGAGGTCGCGGGCGAGATCCGTGCCCTGACCCCCGAGATGGTCGAGGTCGTCGAAACCCCGCGCACCGGCTGGGCGCTGGCGAGCGAGGTGGGGACCTCGGTGGCGCTCGACACCGAGGTCGACGCCGACCTGCGGACCGAGGGGCGCGCGCGCGAGCTCGTCCGTGCCGTGAACGACGAGCGACGCGAGCAGGACCTGCGACTCACCGACCGCATCACGCTGAGCGTCCGGGTCGAGCCGCGGGAGGTCGAGCAGGCGCTCGCCGCGGCCGGCTGGCTCGACCTGCTCGCCCGCGAGACCCTCGCCGACGAGCTGCGTCGGGAGCATGAGGACGG
>JBOHEE010000333.1:0-11833 GCA_050700895.1 Nitriliruptorales bacterium
GATGAGACATCAGCGACGAGGCGGACGAAGGCAGCATCGAGTTCGAGCGCCGCATCGCGGCGCGGCCGGAGACGGTGTTCTCCTACTTCACCGATCCCGACCGGTTCACCCGGTGGCAGGGCGTCGACGCCGAGTTGGATCCACGCCCCGGCGGCGTCTTCGCGGTCACGGTGACGGGGCAGTCGCGGATGGTCGCTCGGGGCGAGTTCCTCGAGCTCGATCCCCCAGGACGGCTCGTGCGCTCTTCCCCAGCCGCCGCCTGCCTCGTACGAGGCGATCCTCGGCGACGTGGCCGGGCGGGTCCGCGACGGGGCGACCGTGCTCGTCGCCGAGGACGAGAACGCTGGGGTCGTCGACTCGGTCACTCTCCTGCTCGACGACGGGCCGCTCGTCGAGCACCGTTGCGGCATCGACGGCGACGCCGGGTTCCGCATGCTCGCCGTCGACCCGGCCGCGGAGGGGCGCGGCGCCGCCAGGGCGCTCCTCGACGCCGATGACGTTGACACCATCGAGCGGGCCCGCGACGCCGGACGTACTCGCATCGTCATCTCGTCGCTGCCAACGATGACCAGAGCGCACGTGCTCTACGAGCGGGCCGGGTTCGTACGCCGCCCCGACCTCGATCGCGACTTCCGCGTTGCCGTCGGACACGGCTACGCCCTCGACCTCTGATGTGCGGCCGCTTCGCTGTCTTCACCGAGCAGGAGGAGCTCGCGCGCCTCTTCGAGGTCGACGCGATCCGGACCGAGCCGCTGCCCGCCCGGTACAACGTCGCGCCGACCCTCGAGGTGTACGCGGTCGTGGAAACCGCGGACCGGGAACGCCGTCTCGGCGCACTCACGTGGGGTCTCGTGCCGCCCTGGGCGAAGGAGCCACGCCCCGGCCCGATCAACGCGCGGGCAGAGACGGTCACCGAGAAACCGGCGTTCCGCGACGCATTCGTCCAGCGCCGCTGCATCATCCCGGCGGACGGCTTCTACGAGTGGATCACCGACCCCGCGACGGGGGGTCGACTGCCCTCGTTCATCCACCGCGAGGACGGGCACCCCCTCGCCTTCGCCGGGTTGTGGAGCAGGTGGCGGCCGAAAGGCGGCAGGGACCCGCTCAACACGTGCACGATCATGACGACGGAGGCCGCCCCGCCCGTCGCCGCGCTGCACGACCGCATGCCGGTCATGCTCGACAGCGACGCTTGGGACCTGTGGCTGGATCCCGGCCAGCGCGACGTCGGGCGCCTCACCGAGTTGGTCGCCCCGGTCGTCCCCAAGGGCCTCACCACGCGGCGGGTGCCGACGCTCGTGAACGACGTCCGCAACGAGGGCCCGGAGCTCGCCGCCCCGCTGTGAGCCCGAGTCGAACGGACCGTCGAGGCCGCCGTCAGGGCGCCGTGAGGCGGAACACGGGGTGGCGGTCGGCCTCGGCCTCGAACGCCTCGATCGGGTCGTCCGCTTCGGCGTCGAAGAAGAGGCGCACGAAGGACTCGGCCCGGAGGTACTCGCGCAGCACCGGAGCGGCTGTGGCCGCGTCGACCTCCTCCGCCCGCAGGGTCTCGGCGCGACCACGTCGTCGGAACGTCACCCGGTCGTTGATGCGGACGTTGTGCACCCAGCCGACGGTTCCGTAGGGCGACACCAACCACCGCTGCCCTTCATGGTCGAGCAGGCGGACCGGGGTGGTCCGCGGCTGTCCGCTGCGACGGCCCGTCGTCGTCAGCTCGTGGACACCGGCCGGTGCGAGCGGTGTCCGGGACAGCAACCGCATGAGCCGGTTGAAGATCCGGATCACAGGAGTGAGCCGGTAGGTCTTCGTCTTCGCCATCGCTACCTCCGCGGGCGGGAGAGGCATCATCTCCCTCGCCGCCCGCCGGAGGCAACGCCAGGGGGATGCCGTTGGGATGAGCACGAGGTTGTCCGCGGCCGACTCTGCGCCCCACACCTCGCCGGGGCGCCCATGGACCTGGCGCACCTCGCCCGGGTCGTGCGGCAGCGGGTAGACGTCGAACGCCTCGGTCGCCGGATCGAAACGGACGATCGAGTTCGAGCCGAAGTCGGTGGCCCAGACGATGTCGCGATCGTCGACGAACACCGCGTAGACCGCCGGATCGTCGCCAGGGAGCCGCCAGGTCGTCCACGCGCCGCTCTCGGGCTCGTAGCGGCTGAGGTTGCCGCTGTTCCACTCGGCCACCCAGACGGCGCCTCGTGAATCGGCCCACACGCGCCGTGCGCCCTGGTCGGCGGTCGGCGGCTCCACGACCGAGGCCGACCCGTCCGCCGCGATCGTCGCGATGTGAGAGCCCGCGAGCGAGGCATAGAAGACCGACCCGTCTGGGGTGGTCGTGATGCCGTATGGGCCCCGCCCCCGCGGCGCGTCGTGAACGGCCATCTCACCCGTGGCCGGGTTGCACCGGTACCATCCCCTCATCCGCCGTTCGGCGGGTCCTCCCTGGTTCGAGGCATCCGTTCCGCACGGACCTCGCCCCCCCACACCTGAAGGCGGCCCATGGCCACGGCATCCCGCGACGACGTCCGCAACGTCGCCATCATCGCACACGTCGACCACGGCAAGACGACGCTGGTCGACGCGATGCTGTGGCAGTCCGGAGCGTTCCGCGACAACCAGGACGTCGCCGACCGTGTCCTCGACTCCAACGACCTGGAGCGCGAGAAGGGCATCACGATCCTCGCCAAGAACACCGCCGTGCAGCGGGACGGCATCACCATCAACGTCGTCGACACCCCCGGGCACGCCGACTTCGGCGGCGAGGTGGAGCGGGCCCTCGCGATGGTGGACGGCGCCCTCCTGCTCGTCGACGCGAGTGAGGGCCCCCTCCCCCAGACGCGCTTCGTGCTGCGCAAGGCCCTCGCGCAGGGGCTGCCGATCGTGCTCGTCGTGAACAAGATCGACCGCGACGACGCTCGCATCGGCGAGGTCGTGAACGAGGTGTTCGATCTCTTCATCGACCTGGACGCGGACGACGAGCAGATCGACGTGCCGATCGTCTACACCAACGCCCGCCTCGGGACGGCCACGACGGATCGGGGCCAGGCAGGCAAGGATCTCGCGCCGCTCTTCGAGTCGATCCTCACCCACGTGCCGCCTCCCTCGCACGACGACGAGCATCCCTTCCAGGCGCTCGTGACGAACCTCGACGCGTCGCCCTACCTCGGCCGGCTCGCCCTCTGCCGCATCCACCACGGCCGGGTCCGGAAGGGTCAGACCGTGGCGTGGTGCCGATCCAACGGCACGATCGAGCACGTCAAGCTCACCGAGCTCTACCTCACCGAGAACCTCGACCGCGTCGCCGCCGCCGAGGCCGGGCCAGGCGACCTCATCGCGGTCGCCGGCCTCGACGAGGTGACGATCGGCGAGACGCTCGCCGACCCCGACGACCCCCGGCCGCTGCCGCTGCTCACGGTCGACGAGCCCAGCCTCTCGATGACGGTCGGCGTGAACACCTCGCCTCTCGCCGGCAAGGACGGGGACAAGCTCACCGCGCGGCTGATCGAGAGCCGGCTCGGCCAGGAACTCGTCGGCAACGTCTCCCTGAGGGTGCTGCCCACCGAGCGCCCCGACGCCTGGGAGGTGCGGGGCCGGGGAGAGCTCCAGCTCGCCATCCTCGTCGAGACGATGCGCCGCGAGGGCTTCGAGCTGACCGTCGGCAAGCCCCGCGTTGTCACCAGGCAGATCGACGGCAGGATCCACGAGCCGTTCGAACGCCTCTCCGTCGACGTCCCGGAGGACTTCGTCGGGGTCGTCACGCAGCTCCTCGGCCTGCGCAAGGGCCGTATGGAGCACATGGTCAACCACGGCACCGGCTGGGTCCGCATGGAGTTCCGCGTCCCGGCCCGTGGCCTGATCGGGTTGCGGACCGAGTTCCTGACCGAGACCCGCGGCGCCGGGATCCTCCACCACGTCTTCGACGGCTACGAGCCGTGGGTCGGCGAGATCCGCACGCGCCCGAACGGTTCGGTCGTCGCGGATCGGCGCGGGCAGGCGACCACCTACGCCCTGCTGAACCTCCAGGACCGGGGCGTGGCGTTCGTCGACCCCGGCACCGAGGTGTACGAGGGGATGATCGTCGGCGAGAACGCGCGCGCCGAGGACCTCGACGTGAACCCGACGAAGGAGAAGAAGCTCACCAACGTGCGCTCCTCGACCGCGGAGGAGCTGGTGCGGCTCGCTCCGCCGATGCGGCTGTCGCTCGAGCAGGCGCTGGAGTTCATCCGCGAGGACGAAGCGGTCGAGGTGACGCCGACGTTCGTGCGACTCCGCAAGACCGAGCTCGACCAGAACGTGCGCGGCAGGGCGGCCAAGCGCACGAAGACCGGCGCACCCACCTCCTGACGGCTCCGGACGAGCGAGAGGCCGGCCCTGGCGGGCCGGCCTCCCTGCTCGATGCGCTGGTGTCGTGCGCTCAGCTCAGGCGACGCGGGAGAAGGTCGGGGCGACCTCCACCGGCGGCTCGCCTGCGCGGTGCGCGACCGCGTTGACGATCGAGCGGCTGAACTCGCCGAACGCGACGAGCACGAGGCCGGTCACGACCGGGTGCATCCAGGCGGCGCGCAGGTCCTGGCCGAAGGCGACGAAGACCGAGTAGTCGATCAGCCACGCGATGCCGATGGCGACGACGACGGTGATGGTCCGCGTGAGCGCGGCCGGGGCCTTGATCGGAACAAGCTCGTCGAGCGTGCGCTGCACGACGGCGAGCGACAGGGCAAGGGCGATGAGGACGATGAAGGGGTACATGGGTGAGCTCCTTGGTGGGGCCCGGAGCGGGCCTGGTGCCCGCCTCGAACAGTTGGACTCGCCCAGGCCCGGGATGGTTACACGCCCGAACGCGACCGGCACGCCACAATGGGCGTGATGGACGTCGACAGCGCACTCGTGCGCGCGGTGCAGCGCGGGACTCCCGGTGCCATGGATGCGCTCGTCCGGAGCACGTACGCCGACGTCCACCGGCTTTGCCTGCGGCTCCTCGGGGACCCGGCCGACGCGGCCGACGCGACCCAGGAGGTGTTCGTGCGGGTCACCCGGTCGGTGATCGGATTCCGGGGCGAGGCCGCCTTCGGGACCTGGCTCCACCGCGTGACGGTCAACGAGTGCGCGACCGCGCTCCGGAGGCGCGGCGACCGTCGCGCCCGGGGCGAGGTTGCAGGCTGGACGGCCTTCGGGCTCCCGGGCGACGAGGACGGCGTGGGAGACGAGACGACCCTGGCGGACGACGATCCGGCGGGTCGGGCGGTGGAACTCGACGAGGCACGCCATGTGGCGCGGGCGATCCAGGGACTCTCCGAGGTGGACCGCGCGATCGTGGTCCTGCGGGACATCGAGGGCCTGTCGACGAGGGAGGCGTCCAAGATCGTCGGGATCAGCGAAGGAGCCGCCAAGGTGCGCCTGCACCGGGCGCACGCGAGACTGCGTCAGACGATCGATCGATGAGCGAGCGACGACCATGAAGTCGACCTGCGAGCGGGTACGGGCCCGGCTGCCGCGTCTGGTGGACGGGACGCTGCCGGGCTGGCGCCGCGGTCTGCTCGAGCGGCACCTGGCCCGGTGCGAGGAGTGCGCGTCCGAGCTGGAGCGGCAGCGAGCGGTCGCCGAGGGACTCCGCGGGCTCGCCGAGGTCCCTCCCGGACCGGAGGCCGAGCCCCCCGACGAGCTCCTCGACGCGATCCTCGAGCGGGTCCACGAGCCCGGGGCCCGTGAGCGCGCCGCCGGCCCGGCACGCGGAGCCGTGAGCGGGGCGCGCCCTGAGCTCTCCGTCGCGGCGGTCGTGCTCGCGGCACTCGTCGTCTACCTCGCGTGGCGGGCCGCCCGCGCGATCCTTCACCGATCCAACGGCTCCGACTGACCGACCGCGGTCACCCCGACGCTGCGAGGGCTGCCGCCAGAACGGCCCGGGCGGCGGCGCGGCCGTGGGCGATGCAGGCTGGGACGCCCATGCCCTCGTAGGCGGCGCCCGCCACCTCGATCCCGGGCAGCCGCTCGAGCGACGCGGCCACCCGCGCGAGACGGTCGCGGTGCGCCGGCTCGTACTGCGGCAGCGCGCGCTCCCAGCGGGTCACCTTCCAGGCCCGCGGCCGCGCATCGATGCCGGCGAGGTCGGCGAGATCGCCCCGTACCAGGCCGACCAACGCCTCGTCGTCGAGACCCATCGCGGCCTCGTCGCCGCGCCGCCCGATCGACGCCCTGAGCACGACGCGGCCGTCGGGGACGACGTGGTCCCACTTGTTCGACACGAACGTCACCGCCTTCGTGACGACCTCCTCGTCGCGCGCGACGAGGATGCCGGTCGCGTCGGGGACGGCGACATCCGGGTCGTAGACCACCGTCACGACCGCGACCGAGACGTAGGGGATCTCGTCGAGCGCCTCGGCGGCGACCGGCGCGACACCCTTCAGGAGGTCCGCGGCCGCGAACGCCGGTGTGCCGACCACGACACCATCCGCTTCGAGCTCGTCGTCCGGGAGCCGGACCAGGCAGCGGCCGTCGATCCGTTCGACCGCGTCGACGGGCGTTCCCACTCGGACCGTGAACGACTCCCCCGGCGTGCCCAGCCGCTCCACGAGACGCGACATGCCGCCGCGGAAGGTGTGGAAGCGCGGTGGTCGACGCCCCGACGGTCGCTCCCGAAGCCCCAGCAGGATGCTGTGCCTCGCCCTGGCCGCGTCCGCCAGCATCGGGGTCGTGACCGCCGCGCCGAGCTGGTCGATGTCGCCGGCGTAGACACCGGTGAGGAGCGGCTCCACGAGCCGTTCCGCGACCTGCGAGCCGAACCGGCGGCGGACGAGCTCGCCGACCGACCGGCCGTCGACGTCGGCCTCGCGTGGCAGGAGGAGGTCGAGGCCGGCCCGGACCGCCCCCACGGGCGAGATGAGGCCGCTGCGCAGGAGGGGCCGGAGCCGGCTCGGGGCGCCGAGGACCAGCCCGTCCGGGAGGTCATGCAGCCGACCGCCGTGCGCGATCTTCACCCCCGACGCGCTCGCGGGGACCACGTCGGCGTCGAGGCCGAGCTCCTCGGCGAGCTCGAAGGCCTCCGGCGTGCGGTCGAGGAACGCCTCCGCCCCCGTCTCGAGCGCGAGCCCGTCGATCTCCTCGGTGGCGATCTTCCCGCCGAGGCGCTCGCTCGCCTCGACGAGGACGGTCTCGGCCCCGGCACGGCGCAGCTCCCAGGCGGCCGCGAGCCCGGCGACACCGCCGCCGACCACCACGACCCGCGTCATGCGTCGGCCTCGGCCGCTGCGGGCGCGTGGACGATGCCCTCCTCGTGGACCAGGTCGCAGAGCTGGGCGAGAACCCCCGGATCGGTGTCCGGCAGCACCCCGTGGCCGAGGTTGAAGACGTAGCCCGGGCGACCTCCCGACCGGCGCAGGACCTCTCGCGCCTCGTCGGCCACCGCGTCCCACGGGGCGAGGACGGCCGCAGGATCGAGGTTGCCCTGGAGTGCGACGTCGTAGGGGTCGAGCCGCTCGGCCGCGAGGTCGAGCGGGACACGCCAGTCCACGCCGACGACGTCCGCGCCGGCCGACGCCATCAGCGGCAGCAGCTCGCCGGTGCCGACACCGAAGTGGATACGCGGGACGTCGAGCAGCTCGACCGATTCGAGCACGCGACGGCTCGCCGGGAGGACGTGCGCCTCGTAGTGCGCGGGCGACAGCGCACCGGCCCAGGAGTCGAAGAGCTGGACCGCCGCGGCACCGGCCTCGACCTGCGCGCGCAGGGAGGCGCCGACGATCGACGCGATGCGGTCGAGGAGGCGGTGCCATGTCAGCGGCTCGCCGAGCATCAGCGCCTTCGTCCGTGCGTGGTCGCGGGACGGGCCGCCCTCGACGAGGTAGCTCGCGAGCGTGAAGGGAGCGCCTGCGAAGCCGATCAGCGGGACGTCGAGCTCGGCGACGAGGAGTCGCACCGTCTGAAGGACGTGGCCCATGTCGTCCCCGGGCTCGAGTCGCCGCAGCCGGTCGATGTCGGCGGCGGTCCGGATCGGCTCCGCGACGACCGGACCGACCCCGCTCTCGATCTCGATGTCGAGCCCGATCGCCTGGAGCGGGGTGACGATGTCGGAGAAGAGGATCGCGGCGTCGACGTCGTAGCGGCGCACCGGCTGGAGCGTCACCTCCGCGGCGAGCTCGGGCTCCGCGACGACCTCCCGCATGGAGTGCCGCGCACGGATCTCGCGGTACTCGGGCAGGGAACGGCCCGCCTGGCGCATGAACCAGATCGGCACGCGGTGGTGCGGCGCGCCGCGGCACGCGGCGAGGAACGGTGAGTCGGTCACGGGATCCCGGTGCAGGTCGCGGTGCACCGGAGCCTACTTGCGGCCCCCATCCGCCACCGCGGCCCGCGTCCTCGGGTGCTTCGATGGGAGGCGGCACGCAGCCCTTCGAGGACGGAGGCAGCGATGATCGAGACGGTCAACCCCGCGACCGGTGAGGTCCTGACCCGCTACGCCGAGCACGACGACGAGGAGGTCGCGCGCCGGCTCGCCCGGGCATGGTCCGGCTTCGAGGGGTACCGCGAGACGACCTTCGGCGAGCGGACGGCGCTCCTGCGGGCGCTCGCCGACCACCTCGACGAGCGCCGCGACGAGCTCGCCCGGCTCGCGACGCTCGAGATGGGCAAGCCCATCGTCGAGAGCCGCGCCGAGGTGGAGAAGTGCGCCTGGCTGTGCCGACACTACGCGGACGAGGGCGAGGACTACCTCCGCCCGGAGCCGGTCGAGACCGAGGCGCACCGCAGCTACGTCCGCTACGACCCGCTCGGCCCGATCCTCGCGATCATGCCCTGGAACTTCCCCTACTGGCAGGTGCTGCGTCACGCGGTCCCGGCCGCCGTGGCCGGCAACGTCGTGCTCCTCAAGCACGCCCGCAACGTCCTCGGCGTCGCGACCCGCATCGAGGAGCTCTTCGTGGCGGCCGGCTTCCCGGAGGAGTTCCTCCGACAGCTGATCGTCGGACACGACCGGACCGAGGAGCTCGCCGCCGACGGACGCATCCGCGGCATGACGGTGACCGGCAGCGTCGGAGCGGGCCGGGCGGTCGGCCGCGCCGCCGGAGCGCACCTGAAGAAGTCGGTCCTCGAGCTCGGCGGCTCCGACCCCTTCATCGTCCTCGACGACGCCGACCTGGACCGCGCGATCGAGGTCGGCACGAGCAGCCGCATGCTGAACAGCGGCCAGAGCTGCATCAACGCGAAGCGCTTCATCGTGCACGCCTCCGTCTACGACGACTATGTGGACGCGCTGCGCGACACGATGGAGGCCAAGGCCGTCGGGGACCCCATGGACGAGGAGACCGACGTCGGACCGCTCGCGCGCGACGACCTCCGTGACGACCTCCACGACCAGGTACGCCGCGCGGTCAAGGACGGGGCGACCCTCGTCATCGGCGGCGAACCGCTCGACCGCCCCGGCTTCTTCTTCCCGCCGACGATCCTCACCGACGTCACGACCGCGAACCCCGCCGGCTCGGAAGAGCTCTTCGGCCCGGTCGCGACGATCTTCCGTGTCTCGCACGACGACGAGGCGGTCGCGGTGGCGAACGCCTCCACCTACGGGCTCGGGGCGAGCGTGTGGACGCGCGACCTCGACCGCGGCGAGCGGCTCGCGGCGCGCATCGAGTCCGGGGTCGTGATGGTGAACCAGCTCGTGAAGTCCGACCCGCGGCTGCCGTTCGGCGGCGTGAAGCAGTCCGGCTACGGACGCGAGCTCGGCGAGCTCGGGGCGCGGGAGTTCACGAACCAGAAGACCGTCTGGGTCGAGGCCGCCGACGGCGGCGGCGGACCCGCCGGCGGCTAGTCGAGTCTCCGTCGCGCGCCGCGTCGACGTCGGCGTGAAGGCCGGAATCCCGGCCCCTGGGCCGACATCGATGCCGACGGGCGCGGACCTCGCCCCAGGCAGCCGCGTTTTCCGCACTGTTTGGGGTCAGACGGCACGACACTGCGGAAAACGCGGCCAGCTAGAGATCCGGATCCGGAGGCTCGTCACCCGCGGGAGGGCGGCGGTCCGCCCACGGCCGAGCCTCCTCGAGGCGCGCCGAGAGCCGGAGCAGCGTCACCTCGTCCGCGAACCGGCCCACGAGCTGGATGCCGACGGGCAGCCCGGTCGCCCGATCCCAGTGGAGGGGCACCGAGGCTGCGGGCTGCCCGCTCGCGTTCTGGATGGGCGTGTAGCAGGCGTAGGCGCGGATGCGCTCCCACGCGGCCGGTGGCTCGAGGCCGTCGAGCTCACCGACCCGGAGCGGAAGCTCCGACAGGACGGGGGTGAGCAGGACGTCGAACTCGTGGTGGAAGCGGCCCGCCATGGTCCGCGTGTAGAGCTGGAGCTGGAACTGGGCGGCGAGGTAGTCGGCGGCCGAGGTGCCCCTTCCCTGCTCGACCATCCACCGGTTCAGTGGCTCGAGCGTGTCGGGCGGCAGCGGCTGCGACGCGATCAGCGCCCACCAGAGACGCTCGAACGCGGCGACGACCTCCTCGGGGACGGCGACGTCGACGTCGAAGGTGTCGTGCCCGAGCTCCTCGAGCAGGGTCCGGGCGTCGTCGACCGCAGCGAGCACCTCCGCCGCCGGCTCGCGGAACGGGTTCGCCGTCGCGACGCCGACCCGCAGCCGTCCGGGATCGGCCTTCATCTCCTCCTGGAACGGGCGCTCGGGCGGCGGCAACAGCCCAGGGTCCCCCGGCGAGTGGCCGGCGACGACGTCGAGGAACGCGGCCGCGTCGGCGACGGTCCGGGTGAGGACCCCGTTCGTGACGAGACCGAACGCGTGGTCGCCGAAGAGCGGACCGTTGCTCACACGGTCCCGCGTCGGCTTCAGCCCGAAGAGGCCGCAGTTCGAGGAGGGGATGCGGATCGAGCCGCCCCCGTCGGAGCCCTGCGCGGCGGGGCACAGCCCGGCGGCGAGGGCCGCGGCCGCGCCGCCCGACGACCCGCCGGGGGTGTGAGCGAGGTTCCACGGGTTGCGGCTCGCCCCGAACAGCTCCGGCTCGGTGTACGGCACCGTGCCGAGCTCCGGCGCGTTCGTCTTGCCGAGCGGGACGACCCCCGCACGCTTCAGGCGGGCGATCACCTCGTCGTCGAACGGGGCGACGAACTGCGCCATGGACTTCGTGGCGAGCGTCGCGGGAAAGCCGTCGAGGAAGTTCAGCTCCTTGATCGCGATCGGCACGCCGTGGAATGGCGGCAGCTCGTCGCCGCCCGCGGTCGCGTCGTCCTTGACGGCCGCGAGCTCGCGGGCCTGGTCCGCGAACACGTGGACGTATGCGTTGAGGTCGCCGTTGCGGGCGTCGATCCGCCGGAGATAGAGCTCGACGAGCTCGCGCGAGGAGACCTCGCTCTCCCTGACGAGGCGCGCCTGCTCGGTGGCGGCTGCGAATGCGAGGTCCACGGGAAGCCTCCTCGGTGTCCGCCGAGCGTAGATCAGGGCGACCCCGCTTTTCACCAACCATTTTTGGTTATATAGTGGATCGACATGGACGAGGGACTCGAGACCGGGATCGGTCGTCTTGCGCTGCTGGAGCATCCGCTGCGACGGCGGCTGTACGAGCACGTGCGGGACCGCAACCGCCCGGTCACCCGGGACGAGGCCGCGGAGACCGCGGGCGTCTCGCGCAACCTCGCCGCCTTCCACCTCGACAAGCTGGTGGAGGCCGGCCTCCTCCGTGCGCGCCACGACCGCCCCCCCGGCCACGAGTCGGGCCCGGGCCGCAATCCCAAGCGCTACGAGCCCGCCGACGTCGAGGTGCTCGTCTGCGTGCCGGACCGCCGCTACGAGCTCGCGGGGAGCCTGCTCGCCGACGCGATCGCCGCCGCCGAGGACGGTGAAGCCCCCGCCTCGGC
>JBOHEE010000334.1:0-2077 GCA_050700895.1 Nitriliruptorales bacterium
ACCACGGGGTCCGTCACCTGAGCGGCGCGCCGGAGCTGCCGCCCAATCCCACTCCCCGCCGCCACTCGTTCAAGCTGGCGACGGTGTGGCTGCTCGCCGTCGGCCTTCTCTTCGCCTTGGGTCAGCCGACCGCCGCCCTGGTCCTCGGCGGGGTTCTGGTCGCGGTCTGCGGATTGCTCACACTTACGAACTTCTGCGTCCCTTCGACGCTGCTCGGCATCTGGTGGCGCCGACATGGGGCGAGCACTCCCACAACGCAGCCGAGCTGAGGGGCCGGCGCAACTGAACATCACCGAGGAGGAGGAGAGATGGAAGCTTCCGTCGACACCCAGGAGCTCGAGGCGAAGGTCAAGGACATGTACCGGCACGTGGCCGAGGAGCCGGAGGGCAAGTACCACTTCGAGCTGGGACGCCCGCTCGCCGAGCACCTCGGGTACCCCGCCGATGTTCTCGACCGGATCCCCGCGGGCGCGACAGAGTCCTTCGCCGGGGTCGGTTACTTCTTCGACTTCGCCGAGCTGAGCGAGGGGGAGAGCGTCGTCGATCTCGGCAGCGGATCCGGCATGGACCTCTTCTTCGCCGCCGTGCGGGTCGGGCCCTCGGGGACCGTGGTCGGCGTGGACTTCACGGCGGAGCAACTCGACAAGGCGCGGCGCATCGCCGACGAAGCCGGCTTCGAGCAGGTTGAGCTCCGGGAGGGGCGAATCGTGGACCTGCCCCTGGAGGACGCAACCCGCGCCTGCGTGATCTCGAACGGGGTGATCAACCTGGCGCCCGAGAAGGCGCCCGTCTTCACCGAGGTGGCCCGCGTCCTGAAGCCGGGCGGGAGGTTGGCGATCGCCGACATCGTCAGCGAGCAGCAGATGAAGGAGAGCATCGTCTGCGACGCCGACCTCTGGGCCTCGTGCATCGGCGGTGCGGCGCAGCAGGACGCCTACCGGGAGGCGATCGAGGGGGCCGGGCTTCGGATCGAGGAGATCCGGGACAACCCCTACGAGTTCATGTCCGATCGCGCCCGGGACGCAAGCGCCAAGTACGGGGTGAAGAGCATCTCCCTTCTCGCCTTGAAGCCGGAGTAGGCCGGGCCGGAAGGGCTGACGTGGGCTCGAACTAACGCTCGAGCGGCAAGCCCGCCGCTCGCCATGCTTGGGCCCCGCCAATGACATCGGTCGCGTCGAGCCCAAATCGCCTCAGGGTCGCCGCGGCCAGACTGGACGCCGCCGAGCCGCTCGGGCCCGGCGAGGGCTGATTGGGCGAGCGATGAGTTGGGCCACGGAGGCGCCGCGACCCGGGCATGGCTACTGCACGGCGCTGGCGAGCGCGTCGACGACACGCCGAGCGTGCGTACCGCTCTCGTCCAGGTCCGGGTTGAAGTCGGCGACGCTGACACCCACCAGCGCGTCAGATGCGATCAGCGGTCGGGTGAGCGCCACGAACGCATCCCAGTCCAGTCCGCGCGGCTGCGGATAGGTCACGGCGGGCAGGGCCGCCTCGTCGAGAGCGTCGAGGTCGAGGTGGAGCCACGCCGGCCCGCGGTCGGCAAGCGCACGCTCCCAGCGTTGTCCCACCGTTGTCGGGCCCGTCGCCACCACCTCCTCGGCGGACATCCGAGCCATCGCGGCCGGGACGCGCCCGAGCTCGAGTGCGACATCCGGGTGCAGGGATGGTGGCCGATGGCCGAGGATCACGACGTCTGCGGGGTCCACAAGCGGCACGTTCCCGGCTAGGTCTATAAGTCCGGACGGGCCGTTGCCGGTAAGCATCGCGAGTTCCATATCCGCCGCCTCACCGGTGGGCGACGACATACCGTCGAGGTAGTCCGCGTGGCCGTCGACGAACCAGAGGCCCACATGCCCGACTGCGTCGCGGACGCCGGCGACCGCCCCGAGCAGAAGCGTGCAGTCGCCACCGAGCACCAGGGGGCGGTTGCCGCGCGTCAGCGCCGCGGCCACGGCGTCGCGCAATGCCTGCGAGGACACGCGCAGGTCAGCGCATGCGATTACGCCGGTCTCAGAATCGCGCTCAGAATCGCGCAGGGGCGGCGCCACGTCGCCGGCGTCGGCCGCCTCGAACACGG
>JBOHEE010000335.1:0-6716 GCA_050700895.1 Nitriliruptorales bacterium
TGACGGCAGCGCGGACGGCGGCGGAGGTGCTGGACGGGCACGTGACGTTGGAGGTCGAGTCGATCGACCGGATGATCTCAACTTGTACGTACCGTAGCTGCAGCGTGAGCTGGGGGTGGTGGGGTTCTTCAAGCAGCGCGGGTTCACGTTCGCGTCCGGGGCGGTGATGCAGCCGATCACCAACGCCTTCCTGGCGGCGGTCCATCCAGGCGAAGTCATGCTCGAGGAGTGCCGCAGTCGAGAGCCGCGTCGGCGACGAGCGTCACGTCCGGCCCTCGTCGCGATGTCGCAGGATCTGCTCAGCGGACAGGGTGCTGCCGGAGCGCTCCTTGCGTTCGACCACCCGCGCCAACACCGCCTCGTTAGATGGTCGGACCATGGCGTCGGGTGGGAGGTACTTCGCGTCCCCGTCGGCGAGGCGGCTGAAGAGCGCCTCGACCCAGCGCAACGTTTCCTCCATGTAGTCGCCGTCCGGCTCCCCGGGTGGCAACCGCAAGCGCGCCCTTTGAAGAGCGGGCTCGAGCTCCCTGATGTGGCGGGCGAGTTCGGCCGCTGGCGTCGTCAAGTCTGGGGCGGATGCGGCTTCCACAGCATTGATCAGCCCCGACATGGAACGGAAGAGTGGCGCCCAGCGGGGAGCGACGTCCGGGGGAGACCCGACCAGGCCGGTGACCCGCGCCGGGTCTGCGAGCAGGTACGCCGCCCCTCCTGGACCCGACACACGGTCGATCACCCCGCTGAGGGTGAGCATCTCAAGGTCCGCGGTCACCTGTCGCTTTGTGTACGCGACCCGCTCGGCGATCTCCGCGGCCGACCACTCACGGGTTTGGTTCGTGAGGAACACTCGGACGATCTCGGCCCGCGCGCTGACGCCAAGCATGGCTCGCAGCCGGAGCTGGAGCAGCGCCGGTTGCTCCAGGCTCGGAGGTCGTGACTTCGCGCTGAGCTCGAAGTCGTACGCCTCCTCACCGTCGACACCCGGCCACGGCGTACCGGTGTGACGGGAAACCGTCGCGCCGAACGCAGCGATGCGCCCCTCGAACGTCCAGCCATGTGCCTTCACCACGTGACGCAACTGGTGGCGGGAAACGAACCGCTCATTGCGAACGCACCAGTCGACGCTCTCCCGAAGGAGTCGCGGATCAGCCTGGTCCGCCACGACGGCTGTGAACACGATGAGCGGTTCCAGTTCCACAGACCACCGTGCGTGTGTCCTGCTCCATGTCGAGACGCCGAGTTCAGCCCAGAGACCCCAGGCAAGATCCACAGCCAGGCGCCGCAATGCCTTCGAGCTGACGGTCATCGCAACGACCGCCGGACGGCCTGGAGGACATCGTCGATTCCGGGGTACGCACCACCGCGGGAGAGACCGTTGACCCAGGCTTCGGCGTCATCGACTTCGGCCGCGCTCAGTCCCATCTGCACCAGCGCGACGTGGTGCCTGCTGCCCGGACCCTCGTCCGCTGCGGCCCAGAGCTTCAGTCGGACGAGGTCCTGTCGGCCGAGCACAGAGACCGTCAGGTTGCCGAACCGCGTCGGGCGGAGCCGGTCTTCGTAGCCCTCGGGAAGGCGGTCGAAGAGCACGCCCAAAGCTCCCGCGTTCAGCCAATCGCGGTCGAGGCCCATGACCGCTGCGACGTCCTCGGCGGCGCGGACCAGGTCTAGCGGCAGTTCGAGCTGCTGGCTGGAACGCAGAGGGGTTCCCGACGGTGCCACGGCGACCACGTCGACGTCCTGCGTCGGATGATCAAGGCCTTCCGTGAGGAGCAGGGCGGCGGCACCAGCGATCGCGATGTGGAAGTCGAGCCCGCGGTCCGCGAGCGTTCCCCCGAGAGCCTCGAGTGTTCGGACCAAGCGTTCCCGCTCCATGTTAATAGTTTAGTCTCCGATTATGAGAAGGTAAACTTCTCGGTAGCCAGGCGGTCATTGCCGCCTACACTGAGGAGGATCCATGCCGGCCGCGAAGCTTGCGCCGGTCCATCCAGGCGAAGTCCTGCTCGGGGAGTTCCTGGAGCCTCTCATCGCCAGCCAGTACCGCTTGGCCAAGGACATCACTGTGCCGCCGCGTCGGATCAACGAGATCGTCCACGGCAAGTGCTCGGTCACTGCCGACACGGCGCTGCGGCTGTCCCGACCACCACGACATGGGGGTTCGACGGCAACACCTGCGGCGCTCGGTCACTGCCGACACGGCGCTGTGGCTGTCCCGCTACTTCGGCACGTCGGAGAGGTTCTGGCTCAACCTCCGGGCCCAGTACGACCTCGACATCGAGCGTGACCGTCTCGGGCGCGCCTCGAGACCGAGGTGGTTCGGCGCGCTGGCTGACGCCCGAGTGTGGATCTGGTCTCGGCGCTGAAGCGTCCTCCGCGGCCGGGCGGTGCTGGCTACTGGGAGACGATCCGCAGCAGCGCGATCACGTCGTCGACGTAGGCGCGCCCGTCTCCGCGGTCCAAAGGTCCGAGCCCGCCGTCCGCGGCCTCGAGCAGCGGCGCGGGCGCCGGCGGCGACCACAGCACCGCGACCTCTGCCGGGTGTTCATCCAGCAGCTCTGTCAGCGCCGGGCGTTGCTTCGCCGCTCGCGCGTGCAGCTCGATCTGACGGGAGTGCCAGACGAGTCCATGGGCCAGCTGACCACCGACGTGCCGGCCATGCCAGCCGCTCGGCCCACACGCGCGTGCAGGGGTAATGCTCGTTGACCGTCCAGGCCGAGCGGCCACCCGTCGGCCCACACGCGCGTGCAGGGGTAATGCGCCGCAGAGGTAGCGGTGATCTGCTCGCGGCCCAAACCGAGTCCGTTTCAGGGCGTCGTCGCGCGCAGATCGATCAGCCGGACATCAGCCTCGTAGCCGATCTTGCCCGACGTCATCATCGGTGCGGGCTGCGCCGTCCAGCGGCCCGCCCGGGCGTGGCGAGCAGCGACGTTGCGGCGCCGTCGCGAACTGTTCCGCCGGCTGTCCGCGTGCGCTATCTTCTGCACCAGAAAAGGCCTTTCTTGCGGGACTCGGCTTCAGCACTGACTCGCGGAAGATAAGGCCTTTTCGCTGGTTTTCGGAGGAACTGGGACGTGCAGCCCCCCCAACACGCTTACGGAGGGACTAGGGGGTTCGGGGGGCTCAAGAAGTCGAGCGGCCTCTCCATGTCTCTCCTTGGGCGCGAGACGTAGCCCCCCGAGCGATCAGCGGCCGTAGGTGGCGACGAGCTCGCCCTGGGCGATCGCGCGCCCCTCGAGGGCGGCTGTGAGATCGTCGCGGGAGAACCCCTCCTCGAGGCCGAGTTCGGCGTCCACCGCGAGGACCCGGAAGACGTAGCGGTGCGGCTCGTCGTCCTCCGGCGGGCACGGGCCGCCGTAGCCGGTGTCGCCGAAGCCGTTGGTGCCCTGGACGGCGCCAGCGGGAACGCCACCGGGGAGGAGCCGTTCGGTCTCCGGTGGGATCCCCGCCACGAGCCAGTGGACGAACGCGCCGGACGGGGCGTCGGGATCCTCCAGCACCAGGACCAGCGCCTCGGCCGCGCCCGGCACCCCGCTCCAGGACAGCGTCGGCGCGGTGTCGTCGCCGTCGCAGGTGTAGTCCGCGGGGATCTCGTTCCCCGGCAGGAGGTCCGAGCTCGCCACCTCGATCGAGGACTCGACGGTCCCCGCCTCCTCCGGCGTGACCGGCCCGTCCCCGCCGCCGCAGGCCGCCGCCGCGACCAGGAGGACGGCCGTCAGTGCGACCGACGCCCGCACCTGCCTTCTCCGATCGTCGACCCCGGTCCACGCTAGCGTTGAGCCCCGACGGAGCCGAGAGAGGACGAGCGATGGCGACCTCGACGATGCAACTGGCCCTTGGGACCGACGCCCCGGCCTTCTCGCTGGCGGAGGTCGAGACCGGCGAGAAGGTCACGCTCGACGACGTCGCGGGCGACCGCCCGTTCGTCGTGGCCTTCCTCTGCCGCCACTGCCCGTACGTGAAGCACGTCGAGCACGCGTTCGCCGCGCTCGCGGGCGAGTACATCGAGCGGGGCGTCGGTTTCGTCGGGATCTCGAGCAACGACCCGGCCGACTACCCCGACGACGCCCCCGACCGCCTCGCCGAGCAGAAGCGGGAGGTCGGATTCCCGTTCCCGTACCTCTTCGACGAGACCCAGGACGTCGCCCGGGCCTACCACGCGGCCTGCACCCCGGACTTCTTCGCCTTCGACGCGGAGCGCCGGCTCGCCTACCGCGGGCGGATGGACCCGAGCCGCCCCGACCAGGGCGAGCCGACCGGCGCGGACCTGCGCGCCGCACTCGACGCGCTCCTCGAGGGCGGCACGCCGAGCGAGGACCAGTGGCCGTCGATGGGCTGCTCGATCAAGTGGCGCGCCGCCTGACCGATACGTTGCGGCGCCATGCCACACGACTACACCACCGTCACCGCCGCCGACGTCGAGCGCGTCGTCACCGACGCGATCGAGGAGGGGGAGGCGATCCTTGCCTCCCTCCTCGCCGTCGAGGGTGAGCGCACCTTCGAGAACACGCTGCAGCCGTTCGACGCGGTCGCCGCGCTCGTGACCGACGCCTTCGGGCGTGGGCCGTTCATGTCCCACGTCCACCCCGACCAGGCCGTCCGCGATGCCGCGACCGCGGCCGCCGAGCGCCTCGAGCGCTGGCAGGTCGAGCTCGACAGCCGCGTCGACCTCTCCCAGGCGCTGTCCGCGTACGCGGACAGCGACGCGGCGCGCGCGCTCGAGGGGGAGTGGGCCCGCGTGCTCGAGCACAAGTTGCGCGACTTCCGCCGTGCCGGCACCGACCTCCAACCCCACGAGCGGGAGGAGGTCGAGCGCCTCCGCGGCCGGCTCGTGGAGGTCTCGGTCGCCTTCCAGCGCAACGTCGACGAGTACGAGGACGCGCTCGAGCTGACCCGCGAGGAGCTCGACGGCCTGCCCGACAGCTACGTCGCCCGCCTGCAGCCCGGCGAGGAGCCCGACACCCACCGGGTGTCGCTCGACTACCCCGAGCGCTTCCCCTTCCTCGACCAGGCCCGGCGGCGTGACCTCCGCAAGGAGCTGTACCTGAAGTCGTGGCGCATCGCGGTCGAGGAGAACCGCCCCCTCCTCCGCGAGGCCCTCCAGATCCGCGACCGGCTCGCCGACCTCCTCGGCCAGCCCGACTGGGCGCACTACGCGATGGAGGTCCGGATGGCCGACCCGCCGGCGGTCGAGGAGTTCTACACCGACCTCGTCCCGGCACTCGGCGAGAAGGCGGACGCCGAGCTCGCGGTGATGGCCGCAATGCTCGCGGAGGACGACGGCGACGACGTCGTCCGTCCTTGGGACACGCGCTACTGCGACACCCAGATCCGGCGGCGGGACTTCGGCGTCGACCCGAACGAGGTCGCCGAGCACTTTGCCCTCGAGCAGGTCATCGAGGGCATGTTCGACCTCACCGCCGACGTCTTCGGGCTCCGCTACGAGCGGGCCGTCGACGCGGAGGCGTGGCACGAGGAGGTGTTCCTCTACGACATCCGCGACGCGGACAGCGGCGAGCACCTCGCCTGGTTCTACGCCGACCTCTTCCCGCGGAAGGGGAAGTTCGCGCACGCCGCCGCCTGGGACCTCGTGGCGGGCCACCGCAGGGCCGACGGCAGCTACGAGCGCCCCGTCGCCGCGATCGTCGCCAACTTCCCCCGCCCGTCGGGCGACTCGCCGTCGCTCCTCCTGCACGCCGACGTGGTGACGCTCTTCCACGAGTTCGGCCACATCCTCCACCAGTGCCTGACCACCGCGGAGTCCGCGCGGTTCGCGGGCACCAGCACCGAGCGCGACTTCGTCGAGGCGCCGTCGCAGATCATGGAGAACTGGTGCTGGGACGCCGACGTCCTGCGGCGCTTCGCCCGCCACCACGGGACCGGCGAGCCGATCCTCGAGGAGCTCGTCGCGCAGCTCGTCGCCGCCCGCGACCTGGACGAGGGTCTCTCCCAGCTCCGCCAGTGCTACTTCGGCAAGCTCGACCTCGCCTTCCACAGCGGCAACGGCGAGCGCGACCTCGACGCGCTGACCCGCGACATCTTCGCGGTGACCCGCCTGCCGTACCCGGAGGAGGACACGTTCTTCCCGGCGTCGTTCGGGCACCTCCTCGGCGGCTACGACGCCGGCTACTACGGCTACCTCTGGGCGCTCGTCTACGGCCACGACATGTTCAGCCGCTTCGAGGAGGAGGGCGTCACGAACCCCGAGGTCGGTCGCGCCTACCGTCGTGCGATCCTCGAGCCGGGCGGGTCCGAGCCCGCCATCGACCTCGTGCGCCGCTTCCTCGGCCGCGAGCCCTCGAACGAGGCGTTCCTCCGCCGACTCGGCATCGCTGCCTCGTCCTGATCCTCCGCAGACCATCGACCCCTGGAAGCTTCGCCGGCGGTGGTCTACGTTCGGGCTGAGCCCGATCGGGCTCGGTTCGGTCAGGGCTCGCGAGACTTGGAGGGACGACATGGACGTGCGCCCCGGTAACGCCATCGAGGTCGAGTCGAACAAGGTGGGTGTGCCACCGCGACGGGGGACCGTCGAGCGGGTGCTCCAGGAGGAGCCGCTGAAGATCGAGGTGGAGTGGGACGACGGCCACCACTCGATCTTCGAACCCGCCGGCGGCATCCTCCACCTCGCCGAAGAGCAGAGCTGACGCGGCCGGGTCCGGCAGCCCGCCCGGCCCGCCCCCACTCAGACGCCCGACGTTTGTGTATTCATATTCGCAGTGTCGTCG
>JBOHEE010000336.1:0-3587 GCA_050700895.1 Nitriliruptorales bacterium
CCTCGTCGAGCCCAGCGGCTGCATAGTCCTCCAGACGTGCCCTGATGGTGTCAGCATCTCATGCCGGCTGACGCCGGCGCCCCTGGGGATGAGAACCGCTCGCGCACACAACATCTTGTGGTCGCGACTATTCACGTGTCAGGGGACCTCGACTCGATCACCTATGACGAGTTCCTGGCGCTGCATAGTCCTCCAGACGTGCCCTGATGGTGTCAGCGTTCCCGACGAGACCGACCGTGCTCGCGGCCGTCCGCGGCAGGGCGCTGAGCAGCTCGTCGCGGCCGGCGCCGGACCGGGCCAGCTCCACCGCGTCGCCGAAGCCGGCGGCGGCGAAGACCTCCGCGTAGCCGCGCACCGTCAGGTAGCCGACGAGGCTTTCCAGGACGTGGTCGTAGGTCTCCGGGGCAGGGTCGACGGCAGTCGGCAGCCAGGCCGCGAGCCGGGGCGACGGTCGGCCCGCTCGCGCCGCCGCTGCGTCCAGCTTCATCCGCAGCGCAACTCACCTGCTCGGGGGAGACGACGTCGAGCACCATGCGGTCGGCGTGCTCCGCCGCGACGGCGATGGCCCGATCACCGAACGCGAATGCGGCCACAAGCGTTGGGTGGCACCCCCGCCATCTTCGGCGCTCCGCGACGGTGAGCGGTCCGCGGGGCGGGGCCAGCCGCCGGCGGAAGCCGCTGCCCGGCACCAGCTCGCCATCGGGCTCGCGTCCCTCCAGGCCGAGGAGGGTCCGCAGGGACGCGGCGCTCTCGGCGAGTTCGCTGACGGCGCGGGCGCGCGGGCGCCCATGCACGCCTTCGACGACGCGCGTGCTGGAGGTGCCGATCGCCGCGCCGACCCGACGACCGGTGAGGGCGGTCGCCGACGCGGCCCCCCTCGCGATCGTCACGGGCTCTCGGACGGACACCGGGACCGGGCCGGCCGTGATCGCGATGCGCTCGGTGGTGAGCCCGATCGCGGTGGCGAGTACGAACGCATCCCAGGTCGGACCCTCGCCGACCCAGACCTCCCCATACCCGAGCCGATCGGCCAGGGTGGCGATCCGCACCGCCTCCTCCGGAGGCCGGTCGTCCTCGCGCGAAGCGGCCACCACGCTCAGCTCCATCCGCCCACCACCAGCACCGGGACCCCGCAGAGTGCCAGACCGACGAGGGCTGGCCGCTCACCGCACGCGAAGGTCAGCCACCACCAGCACCGGGGCCCCGCAGAGTGCCAGACCTGCCGTTGGGAACTCCCCGGAGGCCAGACCGCGTGGGGCTTCCGGTCCCGGGGCCACAGCCGTAACCTCCGTAAGGAGCAGGGCCACTACTGAGGAGGTGGCGTGGGACGCCGGGTCGTGTCGCTGCTGCCGTCGGCGACCGAGACGATCGCAGCCCTCGGCCACGCCGGCGTGCTCGTCGGCCGCAGCCACGAGTGCGACTACCCGCCCGGGGTGACCGGCCTCCCGGTCGTGAGCCACCCCCGTCGCGCGCCGCCGGCGACCTCGGCGGAGATCCACCGCGGCGTGGTCGAGCTGCTCCAGGACGTGCTCTCGATCTACGAGGTCTATCCGAGCGCGCTCCAGGCGGCCGACCCCGACCTCATCATCACCCAGGATCTCTGCCGGGTCTGCGCGGTGGCCGAGGACGAGGTCGTCGCCGCCGCCCGCGAGCACCTCGGCGGCGAGGTCGAGGTGCTGACGTCGTCGCCGATGACCCTCGCGGACGTGTTCGACGACATTGAGCGGATCGGCGCGGCGCTTGGCGACGAGCCGGCGGCCGACGCGCTGGTGACGAACCTGCGGGAGGAGCTCGCCGAGCTCGCCGCGACCGTCGCCGACCGTGATCGGCCGCGCCTGGCGCTGCTCGAGTGGGCGGACCCGCTGATGGCCGGCGGCAACTGGGCGCCGGAGCTCGTGGAGATCGCCGGGGCCGAGCCGGTCCTCGGCAATCCCGGCGGCCACTCCCCCCTCATCACCCCCGACGCCCTCCGTGACGCCGACCCCGAGGTGATCCTCATCACCCCATGTGGCTACGGCCTGCCCCGGGCAGTGGCGGACCTCGAGCACCTCGAGAAGCTCGACGGGTGGGGCGACCTCACCGCGGTCAAGAGCGGCCGGGTCGCCTTCGCCGACGGCTCCGCCTACTTCAACCGCCCCGGCCCCCGCCTCGTCGACTCCGCGGCGATCGTCGCGGCGGTCGCGCACGGGGTGGGCCCGGCCATGGCCCTCGAGGGCGAGGCCTGGACGCTGTTCCGACGGTGAGATGGTCGCGTTCGGACGGGTGGCCTGGAGCCCCTGCGCCCGCCGTGGCTGACTGAATAGGCTGCCCGGACCGCGCGGAACGGGACGACGGGTTGGACGAGACGGTCTTCCTCTCCCTGCTGCTCGCCGAGGCGCCGGCCGAGTCGTTCGAGGAGCCGGTCCGGCGAGCACGTGAGGAGGGCGCGCCAGCCGAGGAGATCGACCGCCTGCGTGATGCGGCGCGGCAGGCCCTTCAGCTCCGGACGGTCCTCACTGCCCGCCGCCGCCGCGAGCGCGAGCTCGCCGCCCTCTACGAGACCGCCGGCGACCTCAGCTCACTGCGCGACGTCGAGCAGGTGCTCCAGGCGATCGTGCGCCGCGCCCGCCAGCTCCTCGGCACCGACACCGCCTATCTCACGCTCATCGACGAGGAGCGCGGCGACACCTACATGCGCGTCACCGAGGGCGTCGTCGACGAGAGCTTCCGCAACCTCCGCCTGCCGCTCGGAAAGGGGCTCGGCGGGCTCGTCGCCGAGACCGCCCGCCCCTACTTCACCGCCGACTACCTCGAGGACCCCCAGTTCGACCACACCGACTACATCGACGCCGCGGTCGTGGCCGAGCGGATCACCGCGATCATCGGCGTGCCGCTCATGCTCGGGGACAAGGTCATCGGCGTGCTCTTCGCCGCGAACCGCAGCGAGCGGCCCGACTTCAGCCCCGACGAGGTGAACCTGCTCAGCTCGCTCGCCGCCCACGCGGCGATCGCGATCGAGAACGCCCGCCTCTTCCAGGACACCCAGGCCGCCCTCGCCGAACTCAACCGGAGCAACGAGGTCGTCCGCGCCCACAGCGAGGCGGTCGAGCGCGCGGCGGCGGCGCACGAGCGTTTCACGAACCTCGTCCTCCAGGGCGGCGACATGGGCGACGTCGCGAGGGCTGTCGCCGAGGTGCTGGGCGGCGACCTGTGGGTCGTCGACCCCGGGGGGCGCGTCGTGGCCGGATCCGCCGAGCTCAGCTTCGACCTGCCTGACCTCGGCTCCGAGCGGAGCCGCAGTCGGACCACCCCGCTGCCGTCCGGCTCCGGCTGGATGACGCCGGTGTTCGCCGGCAACGAGCTGCTCGGGTCGCTCGTCCTGCGCAGCGAGGCTGACCTGGACGCGGCGGACCTGCGCACGTTGGAGCGCGCCGCCCAGGTGACCGCCCTGCTGCTGCTCAACCAGCGCTCCCTCGCCGAGGCCGAGCACCGCATGCGCGGTGAGCTGGTCGACGATCTCCTCTCCCACCCCGACCGAGACGCGGACGAGCTGCGGCGGCGCGCGCGCCTCGTCGGCGTCGACCTCGAGGCGCCCCACGTGGTGGTCG
>JBOHEE010000337.1:0-3241 GCA_050700895.1 Nitriliruptorales bacterium
ACGTGTTCCTGCGCCAGTGCGGGCTCAGGACGGTCGCCTCCTGGGGCAGCGAGCCGTTCGCGGTGCCTCCCCAGTACACGTTCCTGCGCGGGCTCCGAACCCTTGTTCCGCCCCGCGAGTTCCCCGAGGCGCCGGAGCTCATGATCTCGTTCGACGCGGGCGGCTACGACCGGCTCGGCCTGCTCGCCGACGCGGCGAGGAACGCGGAGACGCTCATCGTCGTCGACCACCACTCGAGCAACGAGCGCTTCGGGGACGTGAACCTCGTCGCGCCCGGGGCCGCCGCGACCGTCGTGCTCGTCGACGAGTTGATCCGCCGCCTCGGCGGGCGGCCCGACCGCGAGATCGCCGCGTCCCTCTACACCGGGCTCGTGACCGACACCGGCCGCTTCCAGTACCGCAACACCGACCGGGCGGCGATGGAGCTCGGCAGCCGCCTCATCGGCGAGGGCATCGAACACGCCGAGATGAGCCGACAGATGTTCGAGACGCACTCGTTCGGCTACCTGAAGCTGCTCTCCCGCGTGCTCGACCGGGCAGCCTTCGACCCGGAGGCGAGCCTCGTCCACTCGTGGCTCGAACAGTCCGACCTCGACCGTTACGGCGTGGCCATCGAGGAGACCGAGGGAGTCATCGACGTGCTGCGGACGACCGAGACCGCGGAGGTCACGATGCTCCTGAAGGAGCTGCCCGAAGGGGCGTGGCGCACCTCGCTCCGCTCGAAGGGACGGGTGGACGTCGGTGCGCTCGCGACCGAGCTCGGCGGCGGCGGGCACGACTTCAGCGCCGGGTTCACCGCTCACGGGAGCCGTGAGGAGGCCGTCGACGCGGTCGTCTCCCTCCTGGTGGAGGAGCAAGCCTCCTGATGGACGGCGTGCTCGTCATCGACAAGCCCGCCGGGGTCGGCTCTACCGACGTCGTGCGGGTCCTGCGTCGGGTGGCGCGCATGCGCAAGGTCGGCCACACCGGCACGCTCGACCCGGAGGCCACCGGCGTCCTCGTCGTCTGCCTCGGTCGCGCGACCCGTCTCGTGCGCTTCCTCCAGGAGGGAAGGAAGGTCTATCGCGCGGAGATGGTGCTCGGGCGCACGACGACCACGCAGGACGCAGCCGGGGAGGTCGTCGAGGAACGCTCGGCCGCCGGCGTCGACGAGGGTCGCCTGTGCGAGGTGCTCGGGACGTTCGTCGGGCGGATCCAGCAGGTCCCGCCGATGGTGTCGGCCGTGAAGGTCGGCGGCGAGCGTCTGTACGAGAAGGCGCGACGGGGCGAGACCGTCGAGCGCGAGCCACGCGACGTCGAGATCCACGACCTCGTGCTCGAGTCGTTCGAGCCGGGCGAGCTCGCCCGCGTACGGTTCGACGTGACCTGCTCGTCGGGAACCTACGTGCGGACGCTCGCCCACGACATCGGCGAGAGGCTCGGCTGCGGCGCGAGCCTCAGCGCACTGCGTCGTCTCGGCAACGGTGGCTTCACGATCGACGACGCGGTCACCCTCGAGGAGCTCGAGGAGCGCGGCGAGCGGAACACGCTCGACGAGGTCGTGCTGTCCCTCCGGGAGGCGGTCGCGGACCTCCCCTCCGTCGCGGTCGATGCCGACGACGCGTACGCGGTCGCCACCGGCCGGCCGCTCCCGGCCACCGGCGAGGAGGGCCCGGTGGCGGTCGTGCGCGCCGGCGACCTCCTCGCCATCTACGCCGACCGCGACGGGGCCGCCCGGCCCGAAGCCGTCTTCGTGCAGCCGTCGCAGCTCGCCGGGGCGGGCGGGTGAGCGAACCGCCCGTCTTCCGGTCGCTCGACGACGTCCCTGCCGGCCCGTGGTCGCTGACGATCGGCTTCTTCGACGGCGTCCACCGCGGCCACCAGGCGCTCGTCGCGCGCGCGGCCGACCACGGGGAGCGGACGCTGGCGGTGACGTTCGACCGCCACCCGACCGAGATCGTCCGCCCCGACGCGACCCCGCCGCTGCTCATGACGACAGAGCGCCGCGTCCGCTGCCTCATCGCGGCCGGCGCGGACGCGGTCCTCGTCCTGCCCTTCACCCGGGAACTGTCTCAGCTCTCGCCCGAGGAGTTCGCCGCACAGGTCCTCGCCGAGGGCGTGGGGGCGCGGTGGGTCGTGGTAGGGGAGAACTTCCGCTTCGGACACCGGGCCGCGGGCGACGCCGAGCGTCTCGCCGAGCTCGGCCCGACCTTCGGCTTCGACGTCGACAGCATCCCCCTCCTCGACCGCGACCGCACCACGGTGTCGTCGACCCGGATCCGCGAGGCGCTCGCGGACGGCGACGTCGAGTGGGCCGCCTGGGCGCTCGGCCGGCCGCACGTCGTGGACGGGTGCGTCGTCGCGGGCGACCGGCGGGGCCGGAGGCTCGGTTTCCCGACCGCGAACCTCGACCTGTCGGCCGGGCTCCAACTGCCTGCGATCGGGGTCTACGCGGGTCACGTCGAGACGCCGGCCGGCCGCTTCCCGGCCGCGACGAGCGTGGGGATCCGGCCGACGTTCGACGGGAGGACGGTGACCGTGGAGGCGTACCTCCTCGACTTCGACGGTGACCTCTACGGCGAGGAGGTCGGGGTCGAGTTCCGCCACCGGCTCCGCGACGAGAAGCACTTCGAGGACGTCGACCACCTCGTCGCCGCCATGGAAGAGGATGTCCGCCGCACCCGCGCCCTGTTGGGTGGAGGGTGAACGGGGGTTCGGTGGAGGTGGTCCTGGGGGGTTCGGGGGGCTCAAGACACTTGGGGGGCTACGTTCCGCGCAGCTGCGGGCGGCTTGTGTGGACGGCTGATGTGTTTACCTCCCATGTGTGGGCTCTTGCCCGGGGAACGCTTCGGTTGCTGATGTCTCATCTGGGGGGCTCCAGCCCCCCAGACCCCCTGGCTCCACTTCTTGCGCCCCCCGAACCCCAGCAGCCCCCCGACTAATCGAGACTACGAGCCGGATGCGCGGCGGCGGACTACCGTACGCGTCCACCTGACGAGGGGAACCACCGTGTCGAGCCAGCAGCGACGCGCCTCGCTGCCGAGCGCGGACGAGCTGTTCCGGCCCACCGGGCCGCGACCGCCCCGGTCCGAGCCGCCCGAGGACACCGACGACCACGCGGAGCAGGCGGAGACCGAGCGACCGGCGCCCGTCGCCCCGCTCTTGTCCGACCTCGCAGCCCCGCGGGCCGTTCCCGATCCCGCGCCGGAGGCCCCGCCGGCGCGCCTCGACCCGGAGGCGCTCGCGGAGCTCACCGCGCTGG